>JACQGX010000269.1 GCA_016199265.1 Chloroflexota bacterium
GAACTCCGACGGCAGTGAGAAGTTCACCCTCGACTACCGCACCCTCCGGCGTACGCTCTTCGACGATCGCCACTTCAACTTCCTGCGGGGCGACCTCGAACGGCTCATATACGACGAGATCAAGGACCACGTGGAGGTGCGGTTCGGCTCCACGGTGGCGTCCTTCGAGCAGGATTAGGCCCAGGTGCGCGCGACATTCGCGGATGGCGGCACGGGCGCATTCGACGCGCTGATCGGCGCCGACGGCGTGCACTCCGCGATCCGTGCGCTGGCGCTTGGGAAAGAGGCTGAGTTTGCCCGTTCTCTTGGGTACTACACGGCCGCCTTCGTCCTGGATAGCCCGCCGCTGCGCGGGCTGCCCCCCGACGCCTTCTCAACCCTGACCGAGCCGGGCCGGCAGGTGGCCATCTACCCCATCCGTGGTGATCGGCTGGCGACGTTTTTCATCCACAAGGCCGACCGCGCGCTGGACGACTTCTCCGCAGAGGCGGCCCGCGCCGCACTGCGCCGGGTGTACGGCGACATGAACTGGGTCGTGCCGGAACTCCTCGACCGCAGCCGCGAGGTGGCCGGCCTGTACTTCGACGTGGTCGAGCAGATCACGATGCCCCGGTGGAGTCAGGGGCGGGTCGCACTGGTTGGGGACGCCTGCCAGTGCGTCTCGCTGCTGGCGGGGCAGGGCGCCTCTATGACGATGGCCGGAGCCTACACCCTCGCGCTCGAGTGCGTCTTCTTCTCGGCGGCGACGGGGCTTGGTCAGATACGTGTCAGCAGGGGCCACGGCCCGGGCGGCGCCAGGTGCAGGCTACCGGCCAGTGCGCTCCCGTTGGACAGGGGCCAGCGCCAGCGCGTGCTGAGGTCCGGATCGGTCTTGACGTGCTTCGTCTATACCTACCCGGCTCGGGCTTGAGGGCGGATGTTCCGGTTCGCGCGGAACAGGTTGTCCGGGTCGTACTTCCTCTTCACCTGGACGAGGCGGTCGAAGTTGGCGCCGTACGTCGGCCGGATGCGCGCCTCGTCCTCGTCGGCGGTTTGGAAGTTGATGTAGTTGCCGCCGGTCGAGAAGGGCCGCAGCCGCTGCCACGCCTCGTGGACCCACTGCCGGAACGTGTCAGCGTTGGGCTCGTCCGGCTCCCACATGCCGTTCACGCCGGTCGCGAAGCGGGCGTCCCGGTTGCCGACGGCCCCGTCGTCCCAGGCGTGCTCGTTGAGGGCTCCACCGAGATGGAGGAAGCCAATCTGCGCCTCCGGGATGGGGCACTCGGCGAACAAGTCGCGCGTGGTAGAGAGCGAGTCGTCGCTCAGTTCGGCGAGGTACTCGGTCTTCCAGTAGTAGTGGTTGCCCTTGGGCTCGGTCGCGTCGAGGTAGGACTGCAGTTGGATATAGGGCTGTTGCCGGAGCAGATCCACGATGGGATCGCGCAGCGCCCAGATCGGCGCGAGCGCCTCGTCGACGTCGTCCAGGTCGCCGCTGTAACAAACGGACATCGCACAGATCCGTTTGCCGTGCCACTCCTCGGGCACGAAGGGGGCTGCCGGCGCCCGGAGGAGGACCAGCCACACCGCCAGCTCCCGGGGCGCCTCCGCGGTGAACGTCTGGTAGGCCCGGAGAATCTCGTCGGCCCGCTCGAAAGGCCAGGCGATCAGCCCGCCGTAGACGGTCGGGCCGACCTCGTGCAGGCGGAACGTGAATCGGGTGACGACGCCGAAGTTGTCGCCACCGCCCCTGATCGCCCAGAACAGGTCGGCGTTTTCTTCACGGTTGGCCGTGCGGATGTTGCCATCCGCGGTGACGATCTCGACCTCCTCGAGGTTATCGACCGTCCAGCCGAAGCGGCGCGTCAGGTAGCCGAGGCCGCCGCCGAGGGTGAGGCCGGCGACACCGGTCTCCGAGATGAAGCCGAGCACGGTCGCCAGCCCGTGCGCCTGCGTCGCCTGGTCGACGTGCTTGAGCAGACACCCCGGCCCGACGTGCGCGAGCCTGGCATCGGGCTCGACGGTGACGTGGCGCATGGGGGACTTGTCGAGCATCAGGCCCCCCTCGGCGATAGCGGTGCCGGCGATGTTGTGGCCCCCGCCCTTGATGCTGAGCAGCAGCCCGTGGTCACGTGCGAACCCGACGGCTGCAACGACGTCGTGGGCCGTGGTCGGCCGAAGGACGAGCGCGGGGGTCCTGGCGACCATGCCATTCCAGACCAGCACGGCCTCATCCCAGCCATCGTCGCCCGGCCGCAGCAGCGGACCCTCGACTCGCACGGCCAGCTCGGCGAGCTGCTCCGATGTCAGTCTGACACGTTCGCCCTCGCGTCCGGCGATTTCGATGGTGCTCGTGCTCATGTGGTGGCCTCCTGTTCGGTTAAGGTTTCGATTGCGGCGCGCAGTGCTTGGCCGAACGCCTCGGGCTGTTCCATGGCGGGGTCGTCACCGGCGTTCTCGATCACGTGCAGCGGCCATCCGTAGCGGGCGCTCGCGGTCTCAGCGATCCGCAGTTGTACCTGGAGGTCGTGCCGTCCCCAGATCAGGGTCGTGGGAACGGCGTTCCGCGCGAGGTCCGCCGGCGGGATCGCCGGCATCCCGAGCTGCGGCATGAGGTTGCTGAGAGCGGCCTTCATGCTCGGCGTGCACGCCCGGTCGAGGGCGTATTCCTCGATCGGCTCCCAATGCTCACCCATTTGCTCGCGTAATCCATCCAGATCGACAAAGCACTGGGCGAAGAGACCGTCCCGCGTGCGCTCAGTCGGTTGCTCCAGGAAGCGGTTCAAGGCGAGCCCGAAGCTCGGCGCTGGCTCGAACGGGCCCAGACCGAACGCGTCCACGAGCACCAGCCGACTGAGCCGGTCACCGTGCTCGATGGCGAAGCGGGCCGCGATGGCGCCGCCGAGCCCGTGCCCCACCAGCGCCGGCGGCGACGGGCACGTCCGTTCGATCAGCTCGTCGAGCCACGCGAGCATACGGTCAGCGTCCAGCGGGCGGTCGGCTACCTCCGAGGCGCCGTGGCCGGGCAGGTCGGGCGCGACCACCCGATGGGTCGTCACGAGGTTCGGAATCACCCGCATCCAGAGAGCCGCGAACTCCCCCGAACTGTGCAGCAGGACCACCGGAAGCCCGCCACCGCCCCCAAGCACTGCAGTCGAGACGCCGGCCAGTTGCAGCCGTCGCTCCGTAACGGGCATCCCGTCCAGCAAGCGCTCACGAACATTGCCGGCGGGGGAACGCCGATTGCGCGCCTCTACGTCGCGCTGCCTGTTCATCGCTGTCTGCTGTGTCGCCATACCGTTCCTCCTCTCGCTGGTCGTCGGGCTCGGGTGGCCGACTATTAGTACGATACGGAGGAAAACGGCGACCCGCATCGGGCGGAATATGCAATCCGACGCGTCTACGCGACGTGGGCAATTCTGTGTAGGCGCGCCTATACGAGGCCGTGCTGGTAGGCGTACGCCGTGACGGTTGCCCTGGACGACAGGCCCAGCTTGGCGAAGATGTTGTTCACGTAGCGAGCGACCGTCTTCTCGCTGATGAACAGATCGGCGGCGATCGCGCGGTTGGTTTTGCCGGCCGCCACGAGGCGGAGCACCTGCACCTCGCGCGCGGTCAGCCCGCCCGCTGTCTTGGCGGCTGCCTTGCGGGAGAGCGCCTCCACGCAGGCAAGATCGGGCGCAGCGCCGAGCTGCCGGAAAACCCAGCGTGCCGCGTCGAGCTCCATCTGAGCGGTGTCCTCGTCCCCAAGTTCGCGGCAGGCGAGGCCGATGGGGACCCGGACGCGCGCGGCTTTGTACGGCGCCTCAATGTTCTGCCAGGCCGTCCACGCCTGGCGCAGCGCCGCGAGGGCGGCTCGGGCGTCGCCCTCGGCGAGGAGGACGACCCCCTGCGCGTGGGCGGACACGGCATGTAGAAGCGGCGCGTCCAAGTCGGCGGCGATCTCCGACAGCTCATCGGCGGCGACGCGTGCCGCTGGAACATCATGTGCGGCGAGCATGATCTCGACGTATGGAGCAAGCAACTTGGACCGGGCCAGGCGGTCCTGCGCCTCGTCTACCGCGCGGCGGATCGCCGCCTCCGCAGCATCGACCTGCCCCTGAGCCAGCCGTAACTGCGCCAGGCCCGGTTGTGGGTTGCGTCCCCACCGGCTGGCCTGGCGGTACGCCTCCTCGGCCTTCGCACACTCACCGCGCAGCCGGCGGAGCTCGGCCTGCTGGTAGAAGGCCGCACCGACCGCTGCGTGGCCACTGGATTGGGAGAGCAGTTCGCACGCCCGCTGCGCTTCGTCCATGGCGTCCGGCCAGGCGCCGTGTAGCTGCATGATCTCGGCGCGGTGCACCAGGCACTCACCGCGGTAAGGCACCAGGTCCGGCTGAGACGCACACCAGTGGCTCAGCGCCGCTGTCCATTCCTGCGCCCGACGCAGATCGAAGATCTCCTGACATGCCTCGATCACGGCGCAGTAGACCAGCCCGACGACGATCGGAGACACCTCGTCGGCGGTGAAGGCGACCATGACCTCGTCGAGCAATGCTACGCCCTCCGCCGTCTTTCCCAGCGAGATCAGGGCCTGGCCCTGGCCAAGCCGGCCGAGCGTCATCAGGTCCGGGTCGCCGAAGCGCTCACCGATCTGGGCGGCTTGGCAGAAGGTAGCGTACGCGGTCGCGGCGTCGCCTTCGTCAATGCACCGTAGCGCCACCGGCACGAGCAGATAGCCCTGCTCCACGCAGTCCTGTCGGCTGTCGTCGAGCAGCCGCCGGGCCCGGGCGAGCCAGCCACCGCCGCGGGCGAGTTCGTGGCTGTCCAGGAGGCCGAAGGCCAGCCAGAACGCGCACCGCGCAGCTCGCGCCGCGTCGCCCCGACGCAGGAACCCGTGATGCGCACGCGCCCACAAGTCAGCGCTGTCGGCATCCCGACCGACCAGGCAGGCGGCCATCGCGAGCCGCTCAAGGTCCTCAGGCTCGAGCGGCGACTCGCGGTCCGCAGCCGACAGCTGGGCGTAGGCATCCGCCCACGCCTGCCGCCTGAAGGACTCCCGACCTCGATCGAGCGCGCCGGCCGTGGTCATAGGCTCACCCCCGAAAAGGGGCCGTCGCCGTGGATACCTGTATTCAGGCCGCCCCCGGCGTGCATCTGGCACTTTACAGCGATCGCTCGCCTCGCGGAAGCTCGACCGGCCGGGCGCCGTTCCATCACTCCCCTGCCGGCTACCAGGAACCCGTCAACCACGTTATACCGACGCGACTCCTGCACGACGGGTTCCATCGCTTCCCCGCCGGCTACGAGGAACCCGTCGGCTTACTGACCGTCGACGGCGCTCCCGGCGCCGGCACCCCATCCGGGCTCGTATGCCGGCACCGCATCGGCTGCCCGCCCGGCACCGTCCTCACGAGCGACAGGCCCGAGGCACTTACCGACGCCTAAACCAAGTGCAAAGTGAAAAATGCAAAATGCAAAGTGTCGCAATCGCGTGTCGCAATCGCGTACGCCAACTCACCACTCGGATCTGTCCAGGTCACCGGGTGGTCGTGCGCATACGCAAACGGCAGCAGGCCCTGCCGCGTTGAGGTTCTCTTTGAGGTTGGTGGCGCACAATGCTCACAGGAGGAAGACACGCATGCAGGATCACGCGGATAGTTCGCCGTCAGGACATGCACGTGCGTCGAGCGCCGCACGTGGCTTGACTCGCCGCCAAGAGATGTTGTTCGGAGGCAGCATGCTGGCGGGCGCGGCGCTGAGCGCCTGCGAAGCGCCCGGCCGGCAACATGCGCCGGAAAGCAAGGTGAAGGCGCCGTTTACGTTAACCATGGTGCTGCACAACAGCAACGCCAAGCGGATCTACGAGCGGCACTTCCCAGAATTCAAGGAAAAGCAGTCACACGTGGACGCCGAATGGGTGCTGTCGAGCGCCATCCCGGGTAAGGAAAGCCATGAGAAGAAGATCGCCACGCTGATCGTGGCGGGCACGCCGCCGGACATCTTCATCCCCTGGATGCAGCCGGGCGGGGCCTTCCTCGCCCGCGGCTGGGCCGCGCCGATCGATGCCACGGCCGTCGGTTTCGGGTCCGTCAATCAGGTTCTCGATCAGTATGCCTGGCGGGAGGCGCTCGACATCGCGAAGTGGCAAGGCAAGCACTACGGACTGCCCAACGAGATCTCCAACTACTGCCTGTACATCAACAACAGCCTCTTCCGCAAGGCCGGGCTCGATCCGGACAAGGACTGGCCGAAAACCTGGGAGGAGATGATCGAGGTATCGAAGCGGCTGACCGTCCGCGATGGCAGCGGGATCACCCAACGCGGCTACCGGGTGCGCGTCGAGTCTCCGCACCTGACCTGGGGCGGCCACGCGTACCAGCTCATGGGCCACTGGCTCAAGGACGACTCGAGGAAGGTGACGATAGACACTCCGGGGGCCATTCAGACGCTGCAGTACTGGCGCGACTGGCTCCACGTGCACCGGTTGGACAGCCCGGATACGGCGAAGAAGGACACCTTCCGGGAAGGCACACTGGCCATGACGACGTATGGCTCGTGGTATGCGTCGGGCGTAAAGAAGAACGCACCCGAGATCTACAGTGACTATTCGGTGCGTCCGTTCCCCCGCTTTCGGAACAAGAAGTTCGATCACGGGACGCACAACTACGGGTACGCCCTGCTCGTCAGCAGCCAGGTACCCCCCGAGCGGCAGAAAGCAGCGTGGCAACTGAGCTGGTTCTTGACCTTCGACTTTCCAGCCGAGCACCTGCAAGAAGGAGGGCTGCTCATCCCGACGAAGCCCTTCGTGAACAGCCCGGAGTTCAAGACCTTCGCCGATCCGCCGCTGACGGTCTTCCTTGAGGACATGAAGAGGAGCACGTACTTCCCCACGACACCGCACTTCGAGGAGATCACGGACGTCCTCAACGAGGCGTTTGCCAAGGCGTGGCAGGACGGCC
This sequence comes from Chloroflexota bacterium, assembly GCA_016199265.1. GTDB lineage: Bacteria > Chloroflexota > UBA11872 > UBA12225 > UBA12225 > JACQGX01. The sequence continues at coordinate 6,918 of JACQGX010000269.1, forward strand.
GGGCGGCCAAGGACGCCCTGACAGAGGCGCAGCGGCGGCTGAGCGAGGTGGTGACGGCCGGATAGGGCGCACGGGAGATGCGCGGCGTCGGGCTCGCGGAGGACGGTATGCGAGGCGCGCAAGGAGCGGCGCCACCAACTGCCGTCCTGCGGCGAGTCGAATGGGACGGCCTGCGCCGTCAAAGTCTCAGGTGCTGATCCAATTGCTGTCCTGCGGCCGGAGCATACACTACGGCCGCAGGACGACAGAACGCAGGTCCGACCGGTAGCGAGACTGCTGATCGCTACTGGCTGAGGATGGCGTTGCCGGCCTGCACCGCTTTGGAGGTGGCGTCGGTCACGCTGACCTCGCCTTTGAAGTAGCGCTTCAGCTCCTCGTTGACCGTCTTGACCAACTCGGTGTAGCGGTAGTTGGCAGGTAGGCGGAGGGAGCCGGCGCCCTGCGGGTAGGCCTTGATGATGGTGGCGTAGATGGGATCAAACGCCAGGAAGCGGGGGTCATTCCAGACGTCGGTCCGGCCGCCCGGGCTGCCGGCGCCGCCGGTGAGCACGCCCTCAATCCCGGTTTCTTTGCTGGTGATGAACTTGACCCACTCCCAACTGGCCTCCACCTTTTGCGTGCCGGTAATGCCCATGCCGGAGCCGGACGCCTGGGTGCCACGCATGCCCTTGGGGTGGGTGGGAAACAGGGCGACCCCGAGCTCGTGCTGGATGCGCTCCTGGCCGGGCTTGCGGTAGAGCGCGACCTGTGCCGGCGTGGCGGCAAAGAAGGCCAGCCTGCCCTCCTCGAAGAGCTTGCCGGGGCCACCGCTGCGATAGAGGTCGTCGATCGTCTGGAACTTGGTCTGCGCGCCGTAGACAAACTCGAACGCCTCACGCGCCGGCGGCGAGTCGATCAGCACTTTCGTCCCGGGCGCGTCGAGGAACTCGCCGCCGAACTCGCGTACCCAGAAGGTGCCAAACTCGCTGAAGCCGAAACTCGGCCACCAGCCCCAGACGTCTTCCGCCTTGTTGGTCAGCTTCTGCGCCGCTTCGATCAGATCGTCGATCGTCCACTTGCCGTCGTCGGCTACCTTGATGCCGGCAGCCCGGGTCATGTTCTTGTTGTAGTAGAGGACGTTGGTGCCGTAGTGGGCATGCGTCGGCAGCGCGTAGAGCTTGCCTGCGACGCTGAAGGCATCGAGCATCGCCTTGAAGTACGGCTTCAGGTCGAACCTGGGGTCCTTCTTGGCCAGCGGGTCAAGCGGCTTGAAGATGCCTTTGGTGGCCTGTTCACGGCCGGCGACCCCATCGGCCACCACGCCGAACCAAGACGCATCGGGTACCGTCCCGCCGGCAGCCATGATCGTCAGCTTCTCGCCGACGTTCGGCTCGGCGTCGATCAGGTTGACGGTGATATTCGTCTCGGGCGTGAATCGCTTCTCGGTGACGTTCTTGTAGAACTGGCTGTGGCCGGTAGGAGAGGAGACGCCTTTGCGGGTGAGTACCTCGATGGTGACCGGCTGCTTGCTCTTGATCGCCGCCGATCCGCCGGCCTGACCCGCCTGAGTGCTTGTGCCACCAGTGCCGCGCGTGGCCGTGGCACCGCAGGCGGCCAGCACTACGCCGGCGAGGCCGCCCATACCGCCAGTCACAATTCGTCGACGGGTAGTAGTCGTCACTTGCCCCTCCTGTGTCAGTTGTCGCATCGCTCTCCTCCTGGTCATTCGTGTGGGTTGGTGCTCGGCAAGCACGGCAGTGTGGCGCGGGCCACACTTGCCGTTCTGTAGCTTAGCCGGTGCGCCTCAACGTACACCTCAACGGCCGTGATCCGAAGCAAATCGAGCGCCTCACCGCCGTCGGAACACGCGTGGAGGCGCCTCAGCCGGGTTGTCGGGCCGCGCTCGGCCGCCAAGTTGGCGCGTGAGCTGCTGGCGCAGAAGGCCGACGTGCTGGCGGCGCTCAACAAGACAGCAGAGGTGGGACAGCGTGATCTGCTCGCGCGGGTCCTCGGCGACCCGCGCGAGCTCGCTTCGTTGAGGTGTCCGTTGAGGCGCGTGCGCTATGAAAGAGGTGTAGGGAGGACAATCATGCGCCAAGACATCACTGAGCGCGAACGCGAGCAGCATCTATCAGCGAATGGAATGGCGAGCGAACGCCGAGTCACGCGGCGCGCTGCGTTTGGCACCGCCGCCACCGTCGGCGCCGCGGGAGGCACCGCCCTGCTCTTGGCAGCGTGTGGCCCGTCGACGGCGGAAGCGCCGGCGTCGCAGGCCGGCCAGGCCGGCAAAGTGAAGCTGCGATCAGGTGTGAAGCTTATCTGGTCGGTCGGCGGATCTGCCGGATCGGCGCGCGAGGAAATGCGCCGGCAAATGGTCGATCTGTTCACAGAGCGCCACCCAGGGATCGACGTCGAGCTGCTGTTCGGCCACACGAGCCCAACGAAGCTCTTCACGTTGTTCGTCGGCGGCAACCCGCCCGACTTGTTCCGGGTCAGCACCGTGCCGTATCCGGCGTTTGTCGCGCAGGGCCTGGTCCAATCGCATGACGATCTGATGAAGCGCGACCGCTTCGATACGCGCGACTTCTTCCCGGCGGCGCTCGAACAGTGGCGCATCCAGGGTAAACAGTGGGCGCTGCCGTTCCTCGGCATCCGAGTCGGCTACATCAACGCCGGGGCGTATCAGGAGGAAGGCATCACGCCCCCCTCGACGTCGTGGCGGGACCCGAAGTACACCTGGGACGCGTTCCTCGAAAGCGCCCGCCGCGTGAGTCGGCCGGCGCGGGGCGGCGAGCTCTCGCGCTTCGGCTTCCGTGTCAGCTCGAGCCAGCGTGACTGGCAGCCGTGGGTGTGGAGTAATGGCGGCGACGTGTTCAGCGCCGACGGCAAACGCTTTACGCTCGACGAGCCGCCGGCCCTGGAGGCGCTGCAGTTCCTGGCCGACCTCGTCCATAGGTTTCACGTCGCGCCAAATGCCCAGGAGGACGAAGACATCGGTGGACAGCTCAAAGCGTTCCATGGTGGGCGGCTGACGATGTATCACGCGCCCATCAATAACGTTGCGCGCAACCGGGATGGCGCCACCGGGATCAACTGGACACTTGCGGCGCTGCCCCGCGGCCGTACGAAGAATGCCACCGCCCGCTCGTCTGGTGGCGGGGTCGGGTGGTTCATGCCCAAGGGAGACCCGAACATCGAGGAGGCGTGGGCGCTCTTGATGGTCGTACAAAGCAAGGAAGGAGTCTGGCTCGAAGCCAAGACCGGCGAGGCCCCGCCGAGCCGCAAGTCGGTCGCCTACAGCAAGGAGTATCTCGAGCCGAGCGAGCCGCCGGGCAACGACATGAAGGTCGTCGTGGAGGCGCTGGAAGTGATCAAGCCCGACCTGCCATTGGTCAAGGGCCCAGAGTTCGGCGAGGTGATCGGCGAGGGCCTCAAGCCGATGTGGGACGGGAAGCAGACCGCCCGCCAGGCGGTAACGGCGATCAAGCCGCAGATCGAGGCGCTCCTGGCCTCGCAGTGAGTGGCAAGCAGTAAGACGAAGGACGACGAGGTTATCGACGCATTGCGCCGGTGGTCGGACGTCCAAGCTTACGCCGCCGTTCTGTCGCGCGCTGCGGGTGTCAGCGTGTACCCGCAGCCGCGGACGGCCGGTCGCATCTGCCGTCATATCTCGGCGGGATCATAGCAGAGCCCAGCGCAGCCCTGACTATCCTGCGCGTGGGTGATATTCTGCTGGCTCATGACGCAACACGCCATCCGGGAGGCGCTGTGTGCTGGCGGCTCCAGCACCTCAAGCAGCGCTACAGCACCTCAGGCAGCGCTAGAGCAACCGCTCGGCCTTGAGCTGCTTGAGGTGCTGGTCCATGCGGCTCTTGAACGCGGCCGCTCCCTCTCTTGCCGGGCGTTCGCCCTTCCACACGGCGTCCAGCTCCTCCTGCCAGATGGCCACCACGTCCGGCCAGCGCGGCACGAAGGGCGGCTCCAACTCAATCTCGTCCCACATGTCCAGAAAGGCGCGCTTGAACCCCGCAGGCAGGTTGTCTGCGGGAGTAGCGTCCTTCCAGAGGCTCTTCTGCGGCGGGACAACACGCCCGATGCGCGCGAACGGGACAAGCGCCGCGGGACTGGTGAGGTAGCGCACCCCGGCCCATGAGGCATCCTGGTTGCGGACGCCGCTGGGGATGCCGATCCCGAGCTCGTGCGCCAGCGCAGCCCGGCGCTTCGGCCCTCTGGGGACAGGAGCCACGTCCCACGGCACGCCGGACGACACCAGCCGCGCCTGCGCGTTCTGCTTGACGTTGGCGACGTACCACGAGCCACTGGTGGCCATCGCCACGGTCCCGTTGCCGAACTGCCCGGAGGTGCCGCCCGGCTGGGCCTTGGCGATACGCAGCTTTGCGCCCCAACTGGCCCGAAATCCTGACATAGTCTCCGAATTATGTGCTTGCCAGCCTCACTTCCCGCGTGAAGGCCAAGGTGGGCCAGGCACAGAGCACGAGGTTGACCAGTTGCAGCCATGGGATGCCGAGGAAGTCCGCACCCGCCAACTCCAAGGGGCAGCAACCCGCCCGCTTCGCCCCCTTGAGAAAGCGCCAGCAATTGCGCGTGAGCGCCCAGGCGTTCACCGTGGCGCGGCCACTCTCGGCGCCATGAAAGGTCTGCCTGTGGTCTTGCTTGC
>JACQGX010000282.1 GCA_016199265.1 Chloroflexota bacterium
GCTATACGCCCCTACAGCCAGTGGCGGTCCCCGGAACAATTGCCTGCACCCGGCAGCGGCGGCGCGCGACGATCGTCGATCCCCAACCAAAGCCGAGGTGGAATCCGCCGGCCGCCTCACTTTGCACTTTGCACTTGGTCTAGGCGGCACCCGGCGAGGCGGAACTCATCGACGACGAACGCCATGCCCAGGAGAACCGAGACGGAGAACTGGGGCGGCCAGACGGAAGGAGTGGAGCGACAATGGTGACGGCAGCCCTACCGCGGTTGACGGCGCTGAAGTACGAAGTGGACACGAGCCTGGACGCATTTGGTGAGCTGCGTCGCTCCGACCACTTGATCGGCAACGCACCGGCATTACGAGAGCGCATGGAAGAGGACGGCTACATCTTCTTACCGGGGCTCCTCGACCGCGAGGCGGTCCGCGGCGCTCGGCGCAGCATCATGGAGATGCTCGCGGATGAAGGGCTGCTGGAGCCGGGCACGTCGTCGGAGGACGGCATCGCGGCGCGTGAGCCGCGCACCAAAGGACTGGGGGTCCGCAACGACCTAGCGAAGCGGTCCGCCGAGCTGCAGCGGCTGCTCTACGCCGGCCGCATGATGGCGTTCTACCGCCACTTCCTGGGCGGCGACGTCCTGCACTTCACCTACACGTGGCTGCGCCCGCGCGCGCCCGGCGGCGCCACACCGCCGCACTACGACATCGTCTTTATGGGACGGGGCACTACCCGACTCTGCACCGCCTGGACGCCGCTCAGCGACATCTCGTACGAAATGGGCGGGCTGATGGTGCTCGAAGGCTCGCACCGGCTGGAAGGTCTCAAGAACACCTACGGCCAGAAAGACGTCGACACCTACTGCACCAACCTGCCGCACGCTCAGGAGCGAGTCGCCGGCAACAAGCTGTTCACCGGGCAGCTTTCCAGAAACCCGATCAAGCTCCGCAATACGCTCGGTGGACGCTGGCTGACCGCCGAGTTTCGCATGGGCGACGTGCTCACGTTCGGCATGTACACGCTGCACTGCAGCCTGGACAATCAAAGCGACCGGGTCCGGCTGTCGTGCGATACGCGCTACCAGCTCGCATCGGAGCCGGCAGACCACCGCTGGGTGGGTGAGGAGCCACCGGGCCACGGTGTCGCGATCCGCCAAGGTCACATCTGCTGACCGCGACGACCTCAGAACGCTCGGCGCACTCGGCTCGTCGCTAGATCTCGCCATGGAAGCGACGAGACCGAACATGATCCGTTCTGCTCAGAAGGCGCTCAGCCCCGTCACATCCTGGCCGACGACGAGCGTATGCACCTCGTGCGTGCCCTCGTAGGTGTAGACCGACTCGAGGTTGACCATGTGCCGGAAGATCGGGTGCTCGAGGCTGATCCCGTTGGCGCCCAGGATCGAGCGCGCGACGCGGGCGACGTCGAGCGCCATCGCCACGTTGGCCCGCTTCGCCAGGCTCACCTGCTGGTGACGCAACCGGCCCGCTTCCTTCAGCCGGCCGAGTTGCAGCGCCAGGAGCTGGCCTTGCGTAGTGCCGGTGAGCATCTCCACCAGCTTCTCCTGGGTGAGCTGAAACGCTGCGATCGGCTTGCCGAACTGCACCCGGAGCTTGGCGTAATTGAGTGCGCTCTCGTAGCAAGCCATCGCCGCGCCGACCGCGCCAAAGGCGATGCCGAAACGCGCCTCGGTGAGGCAGCTCAGCGCCGCGCGCAGCCCAGTCGCCCCCGGCAGCAACGCGCCGCCCGGCACGCGGCAGTCCTGGAAGATCAGCTCTGACGTCACCGAGGCGCGCAGCGACAGCTTGTCCTTGATCTCCCGGGTCGAGAAGCCGGGGCGGTCCTGGTCGATGAGGAAGCCGCGGATGCCGTCGGGCGTGCGGCACCAGACGACGGCGACGCCGGCGATCGAGCCGTTGGTGATCCACGCCTTCGTGCCATTCAGCACCCAGTCGCCGCCGTCGGGCGTGGCCGTCGTCTCCAGCGCCGACGGATCGGAGCCGTGCTCCGGTTCGGTCAGGCCAAAGCAGCCGATAAGCCTGCCGCGCGCCATCTCGGGCAGGTAGCGCCGGCGCTGCGCCTCGGAACCGTACTTATAGATAGGAAACATGCAGAGCGAGCTCTGGGCGGAGACGAAGCTGCGCAGACCACTGTCGCCGCGTTCCAGCTCCTGGCAGATCATGCCGTAGCCCACGGGCCCGACGCCCGCGCCGTATTCGGGCAGCGTCGCGCCCAGCAGTCCCAGCTCGGCCATCGGCGCGATGAGCTCGCTCGGGAACCGGCCTTCGGCGAAGCACGGCCGTAGCAGCGGCAGCGCCTCGCGCTCGACGAACTCGCGCACGGTCTGCTGAATCAGCCGCTCGTCCTCGCGCAACTCGATGTCCAGATAGTTCAGCATGCTCTCTCCTGCCTTCCTGCGACGGCAGACAAATCATTCCGTCGATGCACCGCTCGCCCTGAGCCTGTCGAAGGGCGCACGCAGACGCCCTTCGACAGGCTCAGGGCGAGCGGAGGAGTCCCGAAGCTCCCATCTGTCCCTTTCTCCCCCGCTCAGTCGCCGCGCAACTCGGCGATGCGTCGCGCGAGCGCCGGCAGCACCTGCCGGTAGTCGGCTACCACGCCAAAGCGCGCGTGCTTGAAGATGTTGGCGTTCGGGTCACGGTTGATGGCCACGATTGTGCGCGCACCGGCGCAGCCGGCGATGTGCTGCACCGCGCCGGAGATGCCGACCGCGACGTAGAGGTCCGGCGTGACCGTCGCGCCCGTTAGCCCTACCTGCAGGCTCGGTGGTGCCCAACCGGCATCGGTCACGGCACGCGTCGCGCCCACCGCCCCACCAAGCGCAGCCGCAAGCTCTGCCACCAGGTGCCAGTCGGCCGCGCTCCCCACGCCGCGCCCGCCGGCAACCACAATTCGCGCGTCCTTGAGTCGCGGCCCGCTCGACACCTGGCGCACCGTCTCGATCACCCGCGTGCGCTCGGCTGCCTGCGCCACCACGGCCGCCGGTACCTCGAGCCCGACGATCGCGGCCGGCTTCGCCCCGACACGGCCGGCGGGTTCGAACGCGCGCGGCCGGAGCGTGGCCATCTGCAGCGCCGCCGGCGCCTCGGCCACGTACTCGGCGATGGCGCTGCCACCATGGACGGGCTTGGTCATCACGAGTGTGCCCGCGTTGACGGCGAGGCGCGTGCAGTCGGTCACCAGCCCGCATCCCAGCCGGAAGGCGAGCCGCGCCGCGAGTTCTCGACCATTCGCCGTCTGGCCGAGCAGCACGAGCGATGGCTGCGCGTGGCAGATGGCCTGCTCCACAACCGGCAGATACGTCTCTGCCACGTAGTCCGCCAGGGCCGGATCGTCGGCAACGTACACTTGCGCGGCGCCATGCGCCGCCAACTCACCGGCCAGCGGCCGCACCTCCGTGCCGGACAGCACCGCCACGACGTCGTCACCGCCCAGCCGCCGGGCCGCACCGAGGAGTTCATAGCTAATCGGCGCCAGAGCGGGCATGTTACCGGCATGCCTCGGCTGCGCCTCGGCGACAACCAGCACAGTACCCATGCTGTGAGCACTCCCCATCAGATCACCCTCGTCTCACGCAGCGTATCGGCTACTTTGTGCCCGTCGTGTGCTCTGTGGCTCACCACCATCAGATCACTCCCACCTGACGTAGCCGATCGGCCAGCGCCCTACCGGCGTCGGCGGGCGATTCTCCCTGCACATGTTCACACGCCGCCTCGCGGCGCTCCTGGTACAGACGTTGCAGGCGCAGCTTTCTCGCCAGGGGTGGCCAGTCGCCATCGTCTTTGCGGCCCAGTGGCGGCAAGTCGGCGGCCGTCCACATGGGGATCTGAGCGCGGGACGCCGCCATGATGCCGCGCAGCGGCGGGTAGCGCGGCTCGCCGATCTCGCTGGAGACGGCGAGCAACGCGGGCAAGCGTACATCAATAACCTGGTATCCCTCCTCGGTCAGCCGCTCGACCCGCAGCCGGCCGTTCTCGATCACTTCAACCTGCTGCACCGGGCTGAGCGCGGGTAGGCTCAGAAACGCCGCGATTCCTAGCCCCACCTGCCCCGCATCAGTATCGCTCGCCTGCCGGCCACACAGAATCAGGTCATAGCCGTACTGGCCATTCTGGCCGCTTCGGCCGCTCTCGCCGCCAATCCTGTAGATCGCACGGGCCAGCGCCGCCGCCGCCAGCCACGAGTCGGCGTCGTAGAGCACGGGATCGTCGACGTGGCAGGCACGGTCGGCGCCCATCGCAAGGGCGCGTTTGAGCACCTCGCGCGCCGAAGGTGGACCGAGCGAGAGGGCCGTCACCGTGCCGCCATGCCGCTCCTTCAGACGCAGCGCAGCCTCGAGCGCGTGGGCGTCGTAGCCATTCATCACCGGCGCGACGCTGGGCGGCGGCACGACCGCGCGCGCCACCTCATCTACCTTGAATTGTGCCGGCGGAATCTCGGGATCGGGCACCTGCTTGATACAGACGACGACGTTCATCGGGATTCCGCGGCCTCCACCCACTCGTCCAGCAGCTCGGCGATGTCGCGCACGGGCAACGTATCATACCGGCCTTTGGCCCGCGCGGCATCTTCCAGCATCATGATGCAGTACGGACAGCTTGTGGCGATGCCGTCCGGCTGAGCGCCTTCGGCCTGCTCCAACCGGAGGTGGTTGATCCGCGTACCGCGCGTCTCCTCCATAAAGGCCCGCGCTCCACCCGCGCCGCAGCACGTCGCGCGCGCGCGGTTGTGCTGCGGGATTTCGCGTAGCTTCAGCCCAGGCAACGCCCGCAGCACGTCGCGCGGCGGCTCGTAGAGATCGTGATAGCGGCCGATGTAGCACGGGTCGTGATAGGTGAACGTCCGGCCACCCGGTTGCTGGTCCTGCGCCGGCCGCAGCCTCCCTTCTCGTACCAGTTGCGCGAGCAGCTCCGAGTGATGGATGACCTCATACTGGCCGCCGAGCTCCGGGTACTCGTCCTGGAGCGTGTTGAAACAGTGCGCGCAGGTGGCGACGATCTTCTTGACGCCGCAAGCGTTCAGCACGTCGACGTTCTGGCGGGCCAGCGTCTGGAACAGGTACTCATGTCCGGCGCGGCGGGCGGCGTCGCCGGTGCACGTCTCCCGCGGACCGAGGATGGCGAAGCGCACGCCGGCGTGCTGCAACAGGCGCGCGAACGCCCGCGTGACCTTCTGGTAGCGCTCGTCGTACGCGCCGGCGCAGCCCACCCAGTAGACGAGGTCGACGTCGTCTACGCTCACCTCGCCCAGGATCGGAATGCCCAGGCCGGCGGCCCAGTCGCCGCGCGTCGCCCGCGGGAAGCGCCACGGATTGCCGCTCGCCTCCAGGTTGTCGAACAACCGCTGTGCCTCCGGTCCAAAGCGAGTCTGTTCCATGACGAGATGCCGGCGCATGTCCACGATCTTCGGCACGTGGTCGATCAACACCGGGCACGCGTCGACGCACGCCCGGCAGGTCGTGCAATCCCACAGCACCTCCTCGGCGATGGTCTCACCCACCAACGCCGGCCGGACCGGCGGTGATGCGGTGCCGGTGTTCCCATTTGGCGCAGGTCCTTTGCGCAGGGGACGGTAGGGGCGAAGCATTCGCCAGACGGTCAATGCGAAGCCCATTACTCTCGCAGCGAATGCTTCGCCCCTACGGCCGCCCAATGTCCGGTCCGTGTCCCCCCGGCTCCACGTCTCCGCGTCCCTCAAGAGCGCCGGCCCGTGCCGTACCAGATACTGCCGGAGGTCGGTCATCAGGCGTTTGGGCGAGAGTGGCTTGCCGGTGCTGCTGGCCGGGCACGCCGCCTCGCAGCGGCCGCACTCGGTACAGGTAAGGCTATCGAGCAAGTCCTTCCAGGTCAGCTCGGTGACCTCGCCCGCGCCCAATGGCTGGCCGGCTTCCAGCGCCGCCTCGACGTCGCGGTACGGCAGCCGGCCCCGTGGGCCCAGGTTCCGCAGCCAGACGTTGAGCGGCGCGGTCACGACGTGCAGGTGCTTCGAGCGCGGGAGGTAGGCCAGGAACGCCAGCACGGTGAGTACGTGCGTCCACCAGGAAACGCGGTGCAGCAGAAGCAGATGGCCTGGCTCCAGCCCCACCCAGGCCGGCGCCAACGCCTGCGAGAGATAGGCCCAGCGATCCCACGGTTGCACATCGTAGGCAATTGACGTACTGGTGGTGAGGAACGCCGTCGCCATCAGCACGGCGATGAGCGCAAGGACGGTATAGGCGTCGGCGTTGTACGTCAGGCGCTGCGGCCGGAGCACCAGCCGGCGCAGCAACGCCATGCTCAGCGCCAGCAGGACGAGCGCCATGAACGTCTCCACCGAAGCCAACAAAATCGGATTGCGGCTGATCGCCGGCAAGTCGAAGCCGGGGAAGAGGCCCGCCAGGAAGGTGTGCGCCGTCATCACGGTGACCACGGCGAAGCCCCAGAAGATCAGGGCGTGCATGACGCCGCCGTACGGTTCCGCCAGCAGGCGCCGCTGCAATAGGACGTCGAACAGCATGCCCTTCGCCCGCTTGACCGGCCGGCCGGCGATCGACGTAGTCGATGTGGATTTGCCCAGTCGCATCAGCCGGTAGAGGCGCCACATCCCGGCGGCAAACAGCCCACCGGCCACCAGCACCGCACCCAGGAGCACCAGCGATGGCGGCACGACGCCGAACAACGGGTCACGCGTGACAAGCATGGCAGACGTGGCAGCCATTATAGACGGAGGACGCGGGGCCCCAGATCAGGGTTTTTCCTGATGCGCCGAAGTCCGGTCGTGCGTACGTTGCGGCTGAGCCTCGGCACCGTTGTATCAAGGCCAAACGATCACGCCAAACTGAGAGCATGGCACGCTACGTCCACGGCTACTCGTCCCGCGAGACCCAGCGCCTGGACGACCAGGCAGCGGGGCTCCAACTCCTGCTGCACTGGGACACCGAGTACCCGGCGAGAGCCCACGTGCTCGAAGCCGGCTGCGGTACCGGCGCACAGACGATCATCCTGGCTGCCCGCAGCCCGTGCGCGCATTTCACCGCGATTGACATTTCCCTCAGATCACTGCGCATCGCTGCGCGGCGCCTGGCAGCGGCCGGCCGGTGCAACGTTCGCTTCCAGCGGGCGAACATCATGCGGCTCCCCTTCGAGCCCGCATCGTTCGACCACGTCTTCGTCAGTTTCGTGCTCGAGCATCTGGCCCGGCCGGCGGAGGCGTTGGAGTCGCTCAAGCGCGTGCTCAAGGTCGGCGGCACGATTACCGTCATCGAGGGCGACCACGGCTCGTGCTACTTCCACCCAGAGACGCCGGCGGCACTGCAAGTGTGGCGCGCGCTGATCGAGGTGCAGGCACGCCTGGGAGGCAACTCGCTCATCGGCCGGCAGGTGTTCCCGCTCTTGCGCGACACCGGTTTTCGGGACGTGCGGGTCACGCCACGGGTGGTGTACGCCGGCGCCAGCCGCCCGGCACAGGTCGAGGGCTTCGTACGACGGATCATTATCCCCATGGTCCAGGGCGTTGAGCAGCGGGCGCTGGTCTGGGACATCGTCGACGAAGCCACCTGGGGGCAGGGGCTCTGCGACCTGGCGCAGACCGCCTCGCCAGGCGGCACGTTCTCGTACACCTTCTTCAAAGGAACCGGCGTCAAGTAACCTTGATCACCATCCCGGCTGTTTTCAGAGCGCCTGGCACACTTGGCTGATTGCACGGTTCCTCAGCGCCTGATCACTACCTGAATCATTGGAGGAATGCCCATGGACCTGATCCCCTTACGCCCCGAGGCGTACCGCCCGGCGCCGCCGCCGGATGCGATCCGGCAGCGATACGGTATCGGTCTCGTCGGCTGCGGCCGCATCGCGCGCAACGCGCACCTGCGGGCGTACCGAGACTTCGGGTACCGCGTCGTGGCGGCGTGCGACGTCGTCGACCTGGCGGTACATGCCTCGCAGCGCCGGCCGCTGGTCGAGCGAATCGCGGCCGCGGGCAAGCACATCCTCAGCCAGAAGCCGTTTGCCCTCACGCTCGACGATGCCGTCCACATGGTAGACGTGTGTGA
>JACQGX010000277.1 GCA_016199265.1 Chloroflexota bacterium
GTTCGCCCTTCGACACGCTCAGGGTGAGCGGGAGGGGGCGAGGGGTGAGCGGAGGCTGCTGCCCGACGGGAAGAAGGCCGCGGGAGAAACCTTGAAGAAGCGCGCCAGTTCCTCGATGTGTTTGCCAGTCAGTTCACGGCGGCCCGCCAGGACTTCGGAGGCCACGGACTCGGTGGCGAAGATGCCCACGAGATCCTTCTGGCGTAGGCCCCGCTCTTCTAGCAGCGCGCGAACGAGCTCTACGCCATGCACGTCTGGGATCTCGACGGTGGCGTCTTCCCAGTCGGCCAGCAGATCGCTCAGGAGATCAACATAGGCCCGCTCCGCTTCGGTGAGCTCGGGCCGCGCCAGCAGCACCTCGATCTGACGCTCAGTCGCCGCCGCTTGACCATCCGTCCGGATCTTGACCGGTGGAAGCGCTTCAAGCAGTCCCACGTACTCGTCGCGATCAAAACCAAGGATCGTTCTTCCAGCCACCTTCATTGTACTCCTCATGCGTCATTACCCGCCGCACGAACACCTTCTGCCAGCCGTAGTCGACCAGTGCCGTGAGGCGGTAGCGGTTACCGGCGATATTGAAAACGACCAGACGCCCGACTTGATCGGCACTCGGAAAGCTGTGCCGTAGTTCGGTGAACTCCCGCCAACTGGCCGCACTGACCACCTTGTACCAGGATCGAAGTGACACCTCGCCGCGCGGATGCACCTGCCAGAACTCACGCAGCCGTCGACGGCTGATCACTCGCATGCCCAAGCCTATCTTTGCATAGTGCGAAGCTCAGCGCAAGCTGCGCGTGCCACCGGCGGTGCCCGGACCACCGTTCCCCCTATGCCCCTTGTGGGAGAGGGGGTCAGGGGGTGAGGGGAACCTATGATCACACGTATCCGCTTCGTCCCCGTCACCGCCTCCCGCTTCGACGATGCCGTCCGCTTCTATCGCGATACGCTCGGCATCCCCGTCCTCCGGGAGGTCGTGCTCCACGGCAAGCCACCCTGGTACGAGTTGGGCACCGCCGTCGATGACGCCCAGTTCGTCGTTGCGGGTAAGGGAGCCACCGGCGCCGCGACCGAGCCCGGCGGCGTCGCCATCGTCCTCGAAAGCGATAACCTTCATGCCGACTACGAGGCCCTCCAAGCCAAGGGCGTTCAGTTCGATGGGCCGCCCGTGGAAGAGGAATGGCGCGGGTTGTTCGCCACGTTCCGCGGTCCCGACGGCGTTCGCCTGGCGCTTTGGCAGCCGCCAGAGCAGCTTTGACGGCGGGCTTCCAGTAACCGGATCACCGCCTGCGCCCGGTCGGCCACGTGCAACGTACTTCGCGCCTTGGCCACCGTTCCAAAGGCGGCGGCGTCCAGACTGGGCTCAGAGCGTATGATAGTGGGGGAGCAATAGGTCATGACCCTGCTGATCGAACCGGAAGTGACCGAGCGAGTTCCGCTCAAGCAGTCCGCGCAGGGAGTTGTGCTCGTAGAGGGCACGCGCATTCCACTGGACATTGTCAGCGAGGCCTTTAACGCGGGCAAGTCCCCGGAAGAAATCGTCCTCAGCTACCCGACCCTTGGGCTTGCCGACGAGAACGTCCACGGCGAGATCACTCGCGGTGTGCTCAGGCGCCAGCCCAACCTTGACATCGTGCGGGTACAGGATATCGATCTAGCGGGAGCAGACGATCCCACGGTCCTCGCACAGGCCGCGGCCGAAGGCCGGGTCGTACCCACCAGCGACGTCTCGACACTCGTCGGCTACGCCTACGAGCGGGTGCGATCCGGCCACGCCGTGCCGGGCGTGTTCGTGATCCGCCAAGACGCGAGCCTCGGCCGAACCATCGAGGACATCGTGCTCCTCGCCGAAGCCAGCCTCGAAGGCAAGTGGGAGGGACAGGTCCGCTACTTGCCTCTGTAACTGCAACGCCGTGTCGGGGCGTATCCGGCGTCTCGTTCGGCATATCCGGCGCGAGTGCCTCGCGGACCTGGTCGAGGCCGCGCCTGAGGGTGAAGGGCACCGTGCCGAGCACGAGGGGAGGGGTGAGCCAGCGCCGCGATTCCCAGAGCCGCCGCCGAGCGGCGATCTCGCCGCGCATGTCGCCATTGCGCGCTCTGGTACCGGCCGCCGACCTGGTGACGGCCGCGCACAACTCATCTTGAGACAAGAAGAACACGTCATCTGGGGCGGCAAGCACCCCCCGGTCGCGTAGCTCGCTGCCCAGGCGGAGCACGGCGCGTCGCATTACCGGCCAGCCGAGCGTAAACGGGGCGACCACCTCCTCGTGCAGGGCAGCGTAGCGCTGCGCCGTGGCGAGAAGGCGCTCGAATCGGCGCAGAAACCCCCGGTCCGCCGCCAAGGCGGCGCGTGCCGCTCCCTCAACCTCTCGCCGATCCGCCTCCGGCGCCGTTCGCCCGGCGACAGCATCGCCCGTGTTGGCCGGCGACAGGTCAGACTCCCCGAGCGTCGGGTGTACCCAGTCCAAACTGTGCACCGCGTGGGGCGGCGGCGGGAGCGGACTGGAAAGGCCACACAGCAGCCGCTGATGCGACCCGCCGATGCGCGGGAAGAGGTGCCAGCGGCACGTCGCCCAACGCCGCGGCGGCCGATCGCAGCACCGGCTCGATATCGGCCGGAAGCTGAGCGGCGAGGATAGCCTCGGGCGTGGCGGCGAGTCCGAGCGCATTCGCCGCCAGGAAGCGCTCGAACGCCGCTGTCGTCAGCACGAAACCCTCTGGGACCGGAAACCCGGCGCGCAGCTGATCGCCGAGGTTCGCCGCCTTAGTGCTGGCGTGGCCGGCATCGGCGCGCGTCAGGTCCGTCAGCGCCAGGATATACGTCGTCGTCATATCGCCGCCTTCTCAAGGTGGCCCATGGGTGTCAAAGTGCCGCCCCACCGCATACGGCCTGGATGGTACAGGAGCGACGCACCGTGCCGGCTGTACGCCGGCCGTTCTGCCTGATGGAAATAGGAAGCGGATGCCATGGTGTTCTTATTGGTGTGTATAATATGGTTGACTGAGTGCGCAATAGGTAGAGATCATGGGCAAGTTGGCACGAAAGAATCTGGTGTTAGATCCTGAGCGTGTGCGGGAGTTGGCGAGACGACGAGGGACGAGTGAATCTGAGGCCGTGCGCCAGGTCATCGATTTTGCGCTCGCCGCCGAGGAGATTGTCGAAGCGTTCGATGAGTTGGCGGCGCGGGGCGGTGTTGACGACGTATTTGGAAAGTTACCGGTCGACCGAGCAGATCGCGAGCACGATCTCACGGAACGCGAGGCGAGCTAACGGTGGCCCGCCCTGAGGTTCCGGACACGACAATGTTGATTGCGAGGGCGCGGGATCGGGGCGTATGGCCCGCCTTCCAGAGCACCATCGCGGGTGGGAGGCTGTGGCTCTCTTGTGTGGCGATTGCTGAGTTCTACGCAGGGACTCGTTCGCGTGACGACACGCTCATCCTCGACCGTATCGTCGCGGCGGCAAGGCGCATCGACCGCATCCTGACACCAACGGCTGACGAGTGGGCCATCGCAGGACGGCTAATTGGACGCTACATCAGACAGTACGGTCAGCTGCGGCCGCGCGATCACCTGGCCGACGTGCTTATCCTGGTCTCTGCAGCCCGATTGGGTGGTGCCGTCGTGACGCTGAATGTCCGCGACTTCGAAAGGTGGGCCGCCATTGCCACCGGCGCCGGGCTGGATGTGACGGTGATCCCGGTCCCGCAGCCGTAGGATTGGCTTGGCGCAAGCGGTGCGCTCTTCGACGTGCGCGGCGACGCTGCGAGCGTCGCCACAGCGCAGCGAGAAAGCCTGTCTAGCAGCGATAGGCTTTTGCATGAGCGTACGCTTGATCCGCCTGCTATCTTGTCTCTCAGTCGCCGAATAGCTCAGTCGCTGATTTGCCAAGAATGGTTCTTTCCATGACCGCGTTGCACGCCGAGCACGTCGAGAAGATCGCCCAGGAACTGTCTCTCCGGCCCGCGCAGGTCCAGGCTGCGGCCGTGCTGCTGACGGAGGGGTCAACCGTGCCCTTTATTGCTCGCTATCGCAAAGAAGCCACGGGATCGCTGGACGAGGTCGCTATAACCGCCATCCGCGACCGCCTCGCCCAACTGGCGGCGCTGGACCACCGTCGTCAGGCGATCATCACGTCGCTCGAGGAACGCCAGCTCTTGACCGACGAGTTACGCGCCAAGATCGACGCGGCTTCAACTCTGGCCACGCTCGAGGACGTGTACCTCCCGTTCCGCCCCAAGCGCCGCACGCGCGCGATGATCGCCAAAGAAAGGGGGCTCGAGCCGCTGGCCGCGGTGCTCTTCCGGCAAGACCCCGCCGTCGACCCCGAAACCGAGGCGGCCAAGTACATCACGCCCGCGGAGAGCGCGGTGGCTGCCGAGCTGCAGGTCCCCACCGTCGCCGCCGCGTTGCAGGGCGCGCGCGACATCATCGCCGAGCAGGTCAACGACGACGCCGACGCCCGCGCCCGTATCCGCCATCTCTTTTGGCGCCAGGGGACCCTCCGATCCGCGGTACGCCGGGGCAAAGAGGCGGAGGGCATCAAGTTCAAAGACTACTTCCACTGGGCCGAGCTGGCGGCCACCGCGCCGTCGCATCGCGTGCTGGCCATTCGCCGCGGGGAGGCCGAGGGGATTCTCACCGTCTCGATCCAGCCGCCGGAAGAGGCGGCCGTCGCCATGCTCGAGGCGCGATTCATCACCGGCTCCGGCCCCTGCGCCGAACAGGTGCGCCTCGCCGTCAAAGACGGCTACAAGCGCCTGCTCGCACCCTCGATGGAAACCGAGACGCGCGGGGAGATCAAGAGGCGCGCCGACGCCGTGGCCATCGGCGTCTTCGCCCACAACTTCCGACAGCTCCTGCTCGCGCCGCCGCTCGGCCAGAAGCGCGTCCTCGCGATTGACCCCGCGTTCCGCACCGGCTGCAAGACCGTCGTCCTCGACTCGCAGGGCCAACTGCTCCACCACGACGTGATCTACCCCGACCAGGGCCCGCAACGAGCGCGCCACGCCGAGCAAACCACCAAGCAACTCGTCGCGCACCACCAGATCGAAGCCATCGCCATTGGGAATGGCACCGCCAGCCGCGAAACCGAAGCGTTCATCCGCAGGCTCGGCCTGGCCGCCTCAATTCCGGTGGTGATGGTCAACGAATCGGGCGCGTCGGTGTACTCGGCCTCGGACGCTGCCCGCGAAGAGTTTCCTGACCACGACGTTACTGTTCGCGGCGCCGTCTCGATCGGGCGGCGGCTGATGGATCCGCTCGCGGAGCTGGTCAAGATCGACCCCAAGAGCATCGGCGTCGGCCAGTATCAGCACGACGTCGACCAGAACTCCCTGAAGCAGGCCCTCGACGACGACGTCGTCTCCTGCGTCAACGCCGTCGGTGTCGAGGTCAATACCGCCTCCAAGCAGTTGCTCGCCTACGTCTCGGGCCTCAATGCCAGCATCGCCGAAAATATCGTGCGGTATCGGGATGAGCGCGGCCCGTTCAAGAGCCGCCGCGAACTGTTGAAGGTGCCGCGACTGGGGGAGAAGACCTTTGAACAGGCCGCCGGCTTTCTCCGCATCCGCGGCGCCCGCAATCCGCTCGACGACTCGGCGGTCCATCCGGAGTCCTACGCCGTCGTCGAGCGCATGGCTAACGACCTCGGCGTCACCGTGCGCGACCTCATGCGCGACGCCACGCTGCGCGGGCGGATCGACAAACACGCCTACGTCACCGACAAGGTCGGCCTGCCGACGCTCGACGACATTCTGGCCGAACTGGCCAGGCCCGGGCGCGACCCGCGCGAGACGTTCGAAGCGGTCGAGTTCGCCGAAGGGGTCAGCACGCTCGAAGACCTCCGCCCCGGCATGAAGCTGCCCGGCATCGTCACCAACATCACCGCGTTCGGCGCGTTCGTCGACATCGGCGTGCACCAGGACGGCCTCGTGCACATCAGCCAGCTCGCCAACCGCTTCGTCAGAGATCCCCACGAGGTCGTCAAGGTCCATCAGAAGGTCGAGGTGACCGTCCTGGGAGTAGACCTGGACCGCAGGCGCATTGCGCTGTCGATGCGAGACACCGGCTCTTCGCGGCCGGCACCTCTGACATAGCCTTGCCGGGCTGCCATTCACGCGATTCCTTTACGAAATCACAGGTTTGCCACTTCGAGGCCCGTGCTCACTGCGAGCTCGCCCTACGCTGTTCCAAATAGCGCGCTTGGTGATCGTCCGTACCGGATGTTATTCTGCACTCCGACTTTCCGGTTCATCCCTCGCTAAAGTAGGAGCACCAGAATCAGCATGAGCCAGACCGAATCAGCCCAGCGTCCAGCCCGGCCCGGACAGGAACCCTGGTACCGGCGCATCATGCGCTGGGGCCAGACCAACATCCGCGAGATCGACGCCGCCCCCGGGCACTACGACGTCAGTTTCTGGATCGAGCACTGGAAGCGCACCCGCGTCCAGGGCATCATTGTGAATGCCGGCGGCATCGTCGCCTACTACCCCAGCGCGCCCGAGCTCCACCGGCGCTCGCCGTATCTCAGCAACCGCGACCTCTTCGGCGAGCTGACCAACGCCGCCCGCGAGAACGGCATCGCCATCGTCGCGCGCATGGACAGCTCCCGCGCCAACGAGCGCTTCTACTTCGAGCACCCCGACTGGTTCACCGTCGACGTCGAGGGCAACCCCTACCGCGCCGGCGACTTCGACGGCCCATTCTATACCGCCTGCATCAGCGGTCCCTATTACCGTAAATATCTCCCCCGCGTCCTCCAGGAGATCTGCGAGCGCTATAGGCCCGATGGATTCTCCGATAACTCCTGGGCCGGCCTCGGGCGCCAGGCCATCTGCTACTGCCCCAACTGCCGCGCCTCGTTCGCCGAATACTCGGGCGGCCGTACCCTGCCGCGTGCCAAGAACTGGGACGACCCAATCTACCGGAAGTGGATCGAGTGGTCATACGCGCAGCGCATCACGCTGTGGGAGCTCAACAACGAAGTCACCCACCGCTACGGCGGTCCCGATTGTGAATGGAGCGGCATGAACAGCGGCAGCCTCGCCAACCAGTGTCGCTCGTTCCGCGACTGGCGGGCCATGACCGAGCGCGTCCGCATCATCTTCCTCGACCACCAGGGCCGCTCGGGCAGCAACGCCATCTTCCAGAACGGCGAGCAGGGCAAGCTCATCCGCTCGCTCATGGGCGACGATGCCCCGATGCCCGAATCGATCGCCTTCTATAACAACACCGGCAACTACCGCCTCTCCTCCAAGCCCGAGCCGGAGGTGCGCCTCTGGTTCGTCGAGGCCGTCGCCGGCGGCATTCGTCCCTGGTGGCACCACGTCGGCGCCGATCACGAGGACCGGCGCATGTTCCGCACCGCCGTGCCCCTCTTCCAGTGGCACGAGGCCAACGAGCGCTACCTGCGCGACCGGCGCCACCTCGCCTCGGTCGGCATCGTCTATGCGCAGCGCAACGTCGACTGGTTCGGCCGCGACGATCCGGAGCAGCGCTGCGACTCGCCCGCCCGCGGCCTCGCCGCCGCCCTCGTGCGAGCCCGCATCCCCTACGCCATGGTCAACGCCGATCACCTCGAAGCCGAAGACCTCGCCGGCTACCGCGCGCTGCTCCTGCCTAACGTCGGCGCCCTTTCCGATGCCCAGTGTGAGGCGCTCCGCGCCTACGTCGCTCGCGGCGGTGGCGTGCTCGCCACCGGCGAGACCTCCCTCTACGACGAATGGGGCGACCGGCGCCCCGACTTCGCCCTCGCCGACCTCTTCGGCGCCCACGCCGCCGGCGCCACGCTCGCCGCCAAGGGCCGCGAGCCGTCCTACTTCCGCTTCGTCGACGCTCCCGGCGAGCGCCCCCAGCCGCTCCAAGCCGGCCCCACCTCCGCCTTCACCGGCGGGTGGGACGAAACCGCCCACCTCCCCTTCGGCGGCGACCTCGTCCTCACCCACCCCGCCAACAACGGCGCCCGCGTCTCCCTCACCTACATTCCGCCCTTCGCGACGCACCCACCCGAATTCGCCTACATGAAAATCGACCGCACCAGCCTCCCCTGCCTGTACCTGCGTGAAGGCTCTCCTCTCTCCCCTGGTGGGAGAGGGGTCGGGGGTGAGGGGGAGGCCGGCCGTGTCGCCTACCTCCCCGCCGACGTCGACCGCCTCTACTGGCGCCTCAACCAGCCCGATCACGCCGAGCTCCTCGCCTCCCTCGTCCGTTGGGTCGCCCAAGACGACCTGCCGGTGCGCGTGAGTGGGCACGGGACCATCGACGTCCACGCCTACGTCCAAGGCGGCCAACAGACCACCCGCGGCTCGGGCACGGTCGCACATGCTGATCGCGTCGTCGTCCACCTCGTCAATCTGACCCACGCCAACACCTGGAAAGCGCCCGTCGACGAACTGCATCCCGTCGGCGAGCAGCGCGTCTCGATCCCGCTGCCATCCGGCCGCCGTGTCACGAGCGCTCAGTTGCTCGTCGCCGGGCGTCCTGCCGATCATATACAGGGCAACGGCGAGGCAACGGCAACGGTGCCAAGCGTCCTTGACCACGAAGTCGTCGTCTTGGAGCTCGGCCAAGCGTAGCCAGAGAAGCATCGAGAGGAGCGGGAGCGTGCGATGGCCAGCGTAACCCTTGTCCAAGACCCCAACGACCAGACGGCAGCCGAACCACCGGTGCAGCAGGCAATCGCCCAATTGCGCGCTGCTCTTGCGGGCCGCGGCGTGACCGTGCAGGTCCGCGACCGTCTTGAAGGCACCGATCAGGACACCTTGGGGGCGCTGTCCGTTGTCGTCGCCGGGCCGGACGGCGTGAACGCGCGCACGCTGCTCGAGCGTGCCGGCGTCTCACCGCCCTCCGCGCCCGAGTGGCTGGCGCTCGTCCCCGGCAGTGCCGGCGGGCAGCGCGTCGTGCTTGCGGCCGGGCGCGATGTACGCGGCCTCGTCTACGCCGTGCTCGAGCTCGCCGACCGCGTCGAGCACGTGGAAGGCGGCACTGATCCACTCGGTGCCCTACGGTTCGATGTGCCCACTGTCGAGCAGCCGGCCAACGCCGTACGCAGCGTCATGCGCCTCTTCGCCAGCGACGTCGAAGACAAGGCGTGGTTCTACGACCGCGAGTGTTGGACACGCTACCTCGCGATGCTCGTTGCCCAGCGCTTCAACCGGATCAACCTCGCGCTCGGGCTGAGCTATGACTTCCCCCGGCGCGTGCGCGACTCCTATCTCTACTTCGCCTATCCCTTCCTTGTCTCGGTACCCGGCTACGACGTGCGCGTCACCGGCCTGGCCGCCGGCGAGCGCGAGCGCAACCTCGACACGCTGCGCTCCATCGCCGGCGAGGCCAAGGCGCGCGGCCTCCACTTCCAGTTGGGTATCTGGACGCACGCCTACCAGCTCGTCGATAGTCCGGAGGTCAACCACACCATCGAGGGGCTGACTCCCGAAACCCACGCCGCCTACTGCCGCGACGCGCTGCGCACGCTGCTCGAGGCGTGCCCGTCGATCGATGGCCTCACTTTTCGCATCCACGGCGAGAGCGGCGTGCCGGAAGAGAGCTTCGCCTTCTGGAAGACCGTCTTTGACGGCGCCGTCCAGTCCGGCCGGCGCCTCGAGCTCGACCTCCACGCCAAGGGCATCGACGAGCGCATGATCGACACTGCCCTTTCGAGCGGCTTGCCCGTCAACGTCTCGCCCAAGTACTGGGCGGAGCACATGGGGCCGCCCTATCATCAGGCGTGGATTCGCCCCAACGAGCAGTCGCGCCGGCCCGGCAACTGGGAACAGAACTTCATGGCGCTCAGCGCGGGCTCCCGCCGGTTCACCCGCTACGGGTACGCCGATCTCCTGCGCGAAGATCGCGAGTACGGCATCATCTTCCGCATCTGGCCGGGCACGCAGCGGCTGCTTCTCTGGGGCGATCCGGCGATGGCCGCCGGCTTCGGGCGCTCCTCGCACTTCTGCGGCGCGCTGGGCACCGAGCTCTTCGAGCCGCTCTCGTTCAAGGGCCGGCGCGGCTCCGGTCTCCCGGGGCCGCGCGGCGGCTACGCCGACGAGTCACTCCGTCCTGCCGGCGGCGATTGGGAGAAGTACCGCTACACCTACCGGCTCTTCGGCCGTCTGCTCTACAACCCGCAGGCCCAACCCGACACGTGGCGCCGCGCGCCCCGCTCCGAGTTCGGCGCCGCGTCCGGCGAAGCCGAAGCGGCGCTCACCAACGCCAGCCGCATCCTGCCGCTCGTCACCGTCGCCCACCTTCCGTCGGCCGCCAACAACACCTACTGGCCCGAGATCTATACCAACATGCCCATCGTCGGTCTGGGGCCGGACGGCGCTCCCGAGCGCGAAGGCGACGAAGTGCGGCGTCACCCGTACGGCGACACGCCCAGCCCCAAACGCTTCGGCACCGTCAGCCCGCTCGATCCCGAGCTCTTCTGCGGCGTCGACGACTTCGCCGACGAGCTCCTCGCCGGTAAGTTCAGCGGCGCCTGTTCGCCGCTCGACGTCGTCGCCGCCCTCGAGCGCTTTGCCGGCGACGCCGAGCAGCACCTCGCTCAGGCGCGTGTCCAGGCCGCCGAGCCAAACGCTCCCGCCGTCCGCCGCCTCGTCGTCGACGTCACTATCCAATGTGGCATCGGCCGCTTCTTCGCGCACAAGTTCCGCGCCGCCGTCGGCTACGCGCTCTTTCGGCGCACCGGCAACCCCACGCCGCTCCGTGAAGCGCTCGCCGCCTACCGCGCGGCCCGCGACGCCTGGGCGGCCGTGGCCGGCGCGGCCGGCGGCGTCTACGTCGACGACCTCACCTTCGGCCCCGAGCCGCACCTCCGCGGCCACTGGCGCGACCGCCTCCCCGCCGTCGACCAAGACATCGCCGACATGGCCGCGCTCCTGGAGCGCGCCGAGTCCGCCGGAACTGCGGGACGGCCGGCGACCGACGGCCGACGACCGATCCCAGTCGACGCTTCTACGGCCGTCGGCCGTCGGTCGTCGGTCGTCGGCCAGCAAGCGTGCGCCCAGACCCCACTAACGTCATTCCGTCGTGGTGAGCCCGTACCTCTCCTGCTGGCCATTCAAGATGCCGGCGCCGAACACAGGCCAATCGAAGTGTGCCTCCACTACCGACACGTCAACCAAGCCGAGCCGTTCGAGTTCATGACCATGGAAAGCGACGGTGCGTCCGGCGGCCTCGGCCGGCGCTTCCAGGCGACCATCCCCGCTGCGTACTCCGACTCACCCTATCCCCTCCAGTACTTCTTCACCCTGCACGCCTCGGACGGCCTCGCCTGGATGTACCCCGGCTTCGAACCAGACTTCTCCAACCAGCCATACTTCGTCGTGAGACAGAAGTTCTGAGCGGTAAGTCGGCCGACCGTTGACGATCTGTAGGGGCGTATGGCCATACGCCCGACCGCGGCCTGCGGGCGTATGGCCATACGCCCCTACACGGCATCCTACCTATCCGGGCTAATTGACCATATCCTGTCGTGGACGCCTACCGCGTCGCGTCCTGGGCATCAAACCGGACGAGTGCCTCGCCGAGCGCTTGCACCCCCAGCGTCACGTCTTCCAAGTTCGTCCACTCTTCGGGGCAGTGGCTCCGGCCGCTCTGGCTCGGGACGAACAGCATCCCTATTGGCGCGATCTTGGCCAGGTGGGTGGCGTCGTGCCCGGCATAGCTGGGCAGCCGGCGCACCGGCTGTCCCAGTTCACGCACAATCGCCTCCAGCAGCGCCTGAACCGGCTCCGGCACCGGTACCGGCTCCTCGTGTGAGACGGCGTCGATCCGCACCCCCACGTCACGCCGCGCGGCGATCGTCTTCACCTGCTCCTGAAAGATCTGCCCTTTCTGCGCCAGTCGCTCTGCGTCGACGTTCCGCATCTCGGCCCACAGCTCGACGAACCCCGGCACCACGTTCGCCGCGTTCGGCCTCACTGCCAACCGCCCCACGGTGCCTACGCCGCTGCCGTCGGGCCCGGCAGCCCACAGCGCTTCCAGCGCCAGCACGACGTCAGCCGCCGCCGCGAGCGCATCGCGCCGCAGTGACATCGGCGTCGTGCCGGCGTGATCGGGCCGTCCTTCGATCTCCAACCGGTAACGAGCGATCCCGGTGATGCCGCTCACGATGCCGAGCCGCAGCCCCTCGCGTTCGAGCACCGGCCCCTGCTCGATGTGCAGCTCCAGGTAGAGCGCCGCCGAGCCGGGCCTCCGGATGGCACCGGGGATCTTATCCGGCCGGCCGCCCATCAGCGCGATTGCCTCGGCCAGCGTCCGTCCCTCGGGATCGCGCCGGTCGAACGCCTCGGCGTCGAGCGAGCCCACCATCCCGCGACTGCCCACCGCCGAGATGCCAAAGTCGGTTGGCTCCTCCGCCAGAAAGTCGATCACCTCGAGCGGGTGCTCCAACTCCACTTGCGCTTCGGCAAGACAACGCGCCACCTCGATCCCGCCGAGCACCCCGGCTATTCCGTCGAACCGTCCTCCGCCCATCACCGTATCGGTGTGCGACCCAATAATCAGCGGTGCCAGTGCCGGCCGCTTCCCCTCTCGCCGTCCGATCACATTCCCCGCCGCGTCGATCGCCACCGCGAGCCCTGCGTCCGCCATCCGCCCCGTGAGCCACTCGCGCGCAGCCCGATACTCCGGCGTAAACGGCCGCCGCGTCCATCCCGGCAACCCCTCCATTCGAAACCTGCTCAACCGCTCCCAATCTGTCCGGAGCCGCTCCGAGTTCGGCCTAATCGCCCCTGAGCGGCTCATCTCTGCTTCTCCTTCCCCGCAACGGTACGCCCTCGGCCGTCGTCCCCCTCTCCACCGGAGTGGAGAGGGGGCGAGGGGGTGAGGTCAGCCCCCTCACCCGTTCCGCAATCGCCCGCTCTGATTGCCTCACCAACCGCCCATCGCGTACCACCGCCTCGCCGTGCACGTACACGTGCCTGATCGCCGTCGACTCCATCGCGTACACCACGTTGCGCAGCAGGTCGTGGGTCGGCTGCAGCGAAAGGTCGGCCAGATCGAGCGCCACCAGGTCGGCATAGACGCCTTCCTCTATGACCCCTACCGGTAAGCCCGTCGCCTGCGCGCCGTGCGCCGTCCCCATCGCGAACACCTGCTGCGCCTTGAGCGCATCGCCGCTCAAGGCGCAGCCCCTTTTGCAGCGTCGCCGCCAGGCGCATCTCACTATAGATGGAATGACGATTGTTCGCCGAGCCGCTGTCACGCCCCAGCGACACCGTCACGCCGGCCCGCAGGTACTTCGGAAGGGGCGCGATTCCATCGCCCAGGAACAGGTTCGATCCGGCGCAGTGGATCAGGCCACCGCCCGCGCGTCCCAACGCCGCAATCTCCTCATCGTCCAGCCACACCCCGTGGACGATACGGACGCGCTCGTCGAGCGCGCCCAGGCTCTCGAGCCACGCCAGCGGTGCCGGCCCGTACCGCTGCCGCGTCGCCTCGCCCTCGTACCGCGCCTCGGCCACGTGGATGTGCCACGGGGTCCCCCACTCCGCCGCCAGCCGCGCACTTGCCTGCACCATTTCGCCTGAGGCCGCGTTCGGACTGTGCGGCGCAGCAGCATCTCGCCAAACGCGAACAGCGCACCGGTGTAGACGCCCTCGGCATCGAGCAGCGGCATGTACCGGTACAAGTACTCGCGCCACCCCGTAAACGGCTGGTCGTCGCCCAGCCCCCGCAGCAGCGACTGAAACGAGTGGCTGTGCGCATTCACCGTCCCCGGCACCAGCAGCATCCCCGGCAGCGCCTCGACCTCGGCATCTCCATGCGCCGCCCGCAACGCCTCCACCTCGCTGGCCGCCGCGACCCGTCCGCCCCGCGCCACCACTCCCCACCCCCACCGCACCTCACCACCAACGATTACCGCCTCGGGCAGAAACAGCCGCTTCATCGTCGACATCTATCTGCGTTCATCTACGGCTTATTCCCAACCCAATCGGCCGCCGTCAGAGGTCTACCGGGCTCGACGACCGACGACCGACACAATCTGCGTTCATCGGCGTTCATCGGCGTTCATCGGCGGTTTCTTCCCGTATCTCTCATCCGTCCGCATCTCTCATCTGTGTGCATCTGTGGTTTCATTCGATCTCCTGCCTCCGCCCCTCCTCCACCAGCACCAACCCATCCTTGACCACCGTGTGTACCAGATTGGCCGCGAAGTAGTAGGGCAGGTAGCGGTAGCTCGGCGCATCCAAGATGAGCAGGTCGGCCCGCTTGCCGGGCTCCAGGCTGCCCACTTCATCGCCCAAACCGATGGCGTGCGCCGCGTTGATCGTCGTCGCCACCAGCGCTTCGGCCGGCGAAAGCCCCAGCCGCAGACATGCCAATCCAACGATCACCGGCATCGACAGAATCGGACACGTGCCGGGATTGAAGTCGGTCGCCAGCGCCACCGGCACTCCAGGCTCGATCATGCGCCGTGCCGGCGCGCCGTGTGGCTCGCCCAGAATGAAGCTCGCACCGGGGAGCAGCACCGCCACCGTGCCGGCGCGGGCCAGCGCCGCCATGTCCTCGTCGTTCGTGTGATCGAGATGGTCGGCGCTCGCCGCCTGCAGCTCAGCGGCGAGCTGTGCGCCACCGGTGCGGCCCTTCTGCTCGGCGTGCAGCTTTGGCACGAGCCCGTGCTTCTGTCCTGCCCCCAACACGCGCCGGCTTTGTTCGACGGTGAATATCCCCTGTTCGCAGAAGACGTCACAGTATCGCGCCAGGCCCTCGCTCGCCACCGTCGGGATGGTTTCCTCGCACACCAGCCGTACGTAGCCGTCGGCGTCGTCGCGGTACTCGGGAGGCACCGCGTGTGCCGCGAGCAACGTCCCCACCACCGTCTGCGGCGCCGTGTCGTGGAGCGCGCGCACCACTCGGAGCATCTTCAGCTCGTCGGCGGTAGAGAGCCCATAGCCGCTCTTCACCTCGACCGTCGTCGTCCCGTGGCGCAGCATGGCTTCCATCGTCTCCTGCGCGCGTGCTAGCAGGTCGCCGGCAGATGCCTCCCGCGTCGCCCGGACGGTGCTCAGGATACCGCCGCCGGCCGCGAGGATCTCGAGATAGTCTGCCCCCTCCAGCCGGCGTACAAACTCGTCAACCCGATCGCCGGCAAATACCGCGTGCGTCTGCGCATCCACAAATCCCGGCAGCACCGCACGCCCCGAGGCGTCGATGATGCGGGCTTCTTCCGCGAGCATCACCGCCGCCCGCACCGTATCGGTCGGCCCAGCAGCCAAAATGAGCCCGTCCTCCCCAACCGCCACCGCCCCATCCTCAATCGCCGCCACCTCCCCCTGCTCACGCCCGCGCCGCGGCCCCGCTGGCCCGGCCAGCGCCACCAGCTCGTGCGCGTGCTCGATCTGCAGCGTTGCGACCACGCCGGCAGCCACACGTACCCTCCACAGCGCTTCTCTTCCGACTCCGTGCTCTCTCCCTTACTCCCTCAGCGTTGCTCTTCCGACCGCGCCGCTCGACGAACGATACGCTTTCCCACGTTCGAGTACTCAAAGACCTCTCCGTGTCTCTGTGTCTCCGTGGTGAACCCTCAACCCTCCATCGGCCCCCCCAGCCCGTGCGCCCGGGCCATCTCGCGCGCCCGCTCGTAGCCGGAGTCGGCGTGGCGGATCACCCCCAGGCCGGGATCGGTGCGCAGCACGCGCGCCAGCTTGCGTTCCGCCGTCTCGCTGCCGTCGGCTACCACCACCATGCCGGCGTGCAACGAGTACCCAATCCCAACGCCGCCGCCGTGATGGACGCTGACCCAACTCGCCCCCGCCGCCGTGTTCAGCAGCGCGTTCAAGATCGGCCAGTCGGCGATCGCGTCTGAGCCGTCGCGCATTCCTTCGGTTTCCCGGTATGGCGACGCGACCGACCCGGCGTCGAGGTGATCGCGCCCAATCACAATCGGTGCGGAGAGCTCGCCCTCCCGTACCAACCGGTTGAACTCCAGCCCCGCCTTGTCGCGCTCGCCGTACCCCAGCCAACAGATGCGCGCCGGCAACCCCTGAACTGGCACCCGCTTGGCCGCCAGACGCAGCCAGCGATGGAGCGATTCGTTCTCCGGGAACAGTCGCGCGACCGCCTCGTCTGTCCGCGCGATATCCTTCGGATCGCCCGAGAGCGCGACCCAGCGGAACGGCCCCTTGCCTTCGCAGAACAGCGGCCGGATGAACGCCGGCACAAAGCCGGGATAGCTGAACGCGACGTCGTGCGGCACCCCGCCCAACTCGCCCTGGGCGCGCAGGTTGTTCCCGTAGTCGAACACCACCGCGCCCCGACGCCGCCACTCGGCCATCGCCTCAAGGTGCCGCGCCATGCTGCTCCGCGACCGCCGGACGTACTCTGCCGGCCGTTCCCTTGCCAGCGCCCGCGCCTCGTCCACCGACATACCGGCCTCGACGTAGCTCAACGGATCGTGCGCGCTCGTCTGGTCGGTCACGACGTCGGGCCGAAGGCCGTCGCGCCGCAGAAGTTGTGGGTGCACTTCGGCCGCATTGCCGATCAGCCCGACGCTCAATGCCTCGCCGCCTTGCCGTGCCGCCTCGACCCAGCCGAGTGCCTCGTCGAGCGACTCCGTCGTGCGGTCGACGTAACGCATCTCCTGGCGGCGCCGTGCCCGCGGCGGATCGACCTCGATGCACAGCGCCACGCCTTCGTTCATCGTCACCGCCAGCGGCTGCGCGCCGCCCATGCCACCCAACCCCGCCGTCAGCACCAGCCGCCTCTTGAGCGAGCCGCCGAAATGCTGCCGCGCGCACGCGGCGAACGTCTCGTACGTCCCCTGCAAGATCCCCTGCGTCCCGATGTAGATCCAGCTTCCCGCCGTCATCTGGCCGTACATCGTCAGTCCGAGTGTCTCCAGCCGGTCGAACTCCTCCTGGGTGGCCCAGTGCGGCACCAGCAGCGCATTTGCGATCAACACACGTGGCGCCTCCGGATGCGTGCGAAACACCGCCACCGGCTTGCCGCTCTGTACCAGCAGCGTCTCGTCATGCTCCAACCGCCGCAGCTCGCGCACGATCGCGTCGAACGCCTCCCACGACCGCGCCGCGCGCCCGTGCCCGCCGTACACCACCAGGTTCTCGGGCCGTTCCGCTACCTCTGGATCGAGGTTGTTCATCAGCATCCGCAGCGCCGCCTCCTGCTCCCACCCCTTGCACGTTTGCTCCACTCCCCGCGGCGCCCGCACCACCCGTACACCCTCCGCTGTCTCGCTGTGCCTCTGTGTCTCTGTGGTGAGCATGCTTCACTCCAGCGGCCCCGTCACACCTTCCGCCGCGGCCAGAAGAGTTCCACTTCGCACCAGCGCCTCCGCCGCTGCCAGGTCCGGCGCCAGGTACCGGTCGGGCCCGGGACCGGGGATGCGCGCGCGGATCACATTCTGCACCACCCCCGTCGTCACCGCCGGCGCGAGCGGCGCACGCAGATCGAGCCCGTGCGCCGCGCACATCGCCTCGATCGCCACCACCCGGCCGGTGTTGTCCAGCACCTGGCGCAGCTTGGCCGCGGCGTTCCACCCCATCGACACGTGATCCTCCTGCATCCCCGACGTAGGAATCGACTCGACGCTCGATGGAAACGACAGCCGGCGGTTCTCCGCCACGAGCGCCGCCGCCGTGTACTGCGCCACCATCAGACCCGAGTTCACGCCGGGCTCGGGGGTCAGGAATGCCGGCAGTCCCCGCGACCGTTGGTCGTCGAGCAGGCGGTCGATCCGGCGCTCGGCGATCGACGCCACCTCGGCGGCCGCGATCGCCAGGAAGTCGGCCGCGAACGCCAGCGGCTCGCCGTGGAAGTTGCCGTTCGACTCGACGCGGCCGTCGGGCAGCACCACCGGGTTATCTATGGCGGCGGTGAGCTCGCGCGTGGCGACCTGTATCGCAAACTCGAGCACGTCGCGCGCCGCACCCGCCACCTGGGGATGGCAGCGCAGCGAGTACGCGTCCTGCACCGCGTGCTGCGACTCCCGGTGCGAGGCGACGATCGGCGAATCGGCGAGCATGCGCATCACGTTGGCCGCGCTCTTCGCCTGGCCCGGCTGCGGCCGGAGCGCCTGCAGGTCGGGCGTAAACGGCCGGTCGGTGCCCAGTAACGCTTCGACGCTCAACGCCGCCGCGATGTCGGCCGTTCGGAACAGCGCCAGTGCGTCGACGCACGCCAGCACGAGCATGCCAAGCATGCCGTCGGTGCCGTTCAGGAGCGCCAACCCTTCTTTCGCCTGCAGCCCCAGCGGCTCGATCCCTGCCTCACGCAGCGCGGCCGCCGCCTCGACACGTTCGCCAGTATCGCCGAGCACCCAGCCTTCGCCGACCAGGCAAAGCGCAACGTGCGCCAGCGGCGCCAGATCGCCGCTGGCCCCCAGCGAGCCATACCGCGGAACGAACGGCGTGATGCCGGCATTGAGCAACGCAAGCAGCGCCTCGGCCACGGCCGGCCGCGCCCCGCAGTACCCCTTGGCCAGTATGTTGGCGCGGCAGAGCATCATCGCCCGGACGGCTTCGCGCGCCACCGGGGGCCCCATCCCGGCGCCGTGCGAGCGCAAGAGCGCGTACTGAAGCTCGACCGCCGCCTCCGGCGGAATGTGCGTCGTCGCCAGCGCGCCAACCCCCGTGGTGATGCCGTACACATTCCGGTCGCGCGCCACCACCTCGTCGACGAACGCCCGGCTGCGCAGCATTCGCTCGCGTGCTTCGGGCGCAAGCTCCACCCGAGCGCCATCGCGGGCAACCGCGACCACGTCACCGAACGTCAGCTCATCACGCCCAAGAAGCACGGCCGCCACAGCGACGATCTCTTTTGCACAAACCGCGCCTGAGCTCTTGATGCCGCGTTCACGGACTAACCGTGTCCTTCTGGTTGTCTTCCTTTGGATGCCACCTGGCTGCGAACTGGTGCATCAGTGTGCGAAGTGTGAGCTACAATGCGGATAGTGAGGCACTTGACGGAGTATGGGCACACTTGTCAGCACACGTGGCCAAATAACAATCGACCGCGAAGCGCGCCGGGCACTCTCGATCGAGCCCGGAATGGTCGCTGTGCAGGTCGTAGCCGGTGATCACCTGGAGGTGTATTTTGTGCCGGCACGTCACCGGCGCTCGCTTTTTGGGTCGTTGCCCCCGCGAGAGCCGCAGGTCCCGGTGAGTTGGGATGAGATCGAAGAGCGAGCGGCTCGGTCGATTGCCGCCGAGGCGTAGGTATCCTTGTGCCTGAGCCACTGCGCTTGCTGGACGCGAGCGTCATCGTCCGCTATTTGACCAACGACATACCGGAGCTTGCCCAGCAGGCCCGCCACTCGATCGATTCCGATCTGCCTCTTGGGATCACGACTGTGGCTCTACTGGAGGCGGCCCACGTGCTCCGTAGTCCGCCCTATAGTCATTCGCGCGAGGCGGTCGTGGATGCGCTGGTGAACCTGATTCGGCGGGAGAACGTGCACGGAGTCGGGGTCGATACCGCTGAAGCGGCCGCAGCGCTCCTGCTGTGCCGGGCGTCGGCCACGGTCAGTTTCGGCGATGCGTTGATTGCAGCAACTGGCCGCTCCGCAGGGATATACGAAGCCTATTCATTTGATGCCCGCTTCGGGCGTTCCGGTGTGCGCGTCGTCCCAATTCCTGAAACACCTCAGCCGGAAGAACTCCACCAGGGGGAGGAGAGACGCACACCATGAGCATGGAACAGGCCGCAGCACGGGCCGAGGCGCTGGGCGAGCGGGCGCTGCAGTTGGCACAAGCGTTGGTACGCGCCAATACGGTGAACCGGCACAGCGGCGATGCGCGGCCGGGGAACGAGGCCAACGGGCAGCGCATCCTGGCGCCGCTGCTGAAGGAACTCGGGGCAGAGATCGAGCTGTTCGACTGCCCGCCGGACATCTACTCGCGCATGGGCGTCCTCGGCCCGCGCGACCGGGACTTTTCCGACCGGCCGAACCTGCTGGCCGAGATCGACTACGGCGCGGGCGGCCCGACGATCGTGCTGCAGGGGCACATGGATACGGTCGGCGTCGAGGGCATGACACTCGACGATCCGTTCTTAGGGGACATCCGCGACGGCAAGCTATGGGGGCGCGGCAGCAGCGACATGAAAGGCGGCCTGACCGCGGCAATCACAGCCCTCCAGGCGCTGCACGACTTCCGGCGCGAGCTGCGCGGGCACGTGCTTTTTGCCAGCGTTGTCGAGGAAGAGAGCAACGGCAGCGGCGCGGGGGCGCTGGCGTGGATCGAGCGGAAGAGACAAGGGTCAGGGGCCAAGGGCGGAGGCGAAAAGCCGCTTCTGGCCGATCTGGCGATCTGTACCGATGGCTCTGGGCCAGAGATCTGGCGCGGGTACGGTGGCGTGCTGACGGTCGACGTCCACGTCGACGGAAAGAGCGGGCACCCGGCGCGGCCGGGCAGCGTGAGCGCGATCGAGAAGGCGCTGGTGGTCAAGGAAGCAATCGATCGATACCGGGCCGAGCGGGAAGGCTTGGGGTCGGGGCGCAACGTCAACCTCGGTCTGTTCCGCGGCGGCACGCACCCGGCGGTCGTCGCGGGATCGGCCGTGATGAGCCTCAACATGAGCTATCCGGCGGCCGACGCTTTCGCGGCCGAGGCAGCCGGTCACGGATTTGGCAACGCGCCTGGGCGTGAGCGGTTCGAAGCGTTGATCCGGGAGCGGTGCGCCGCCGACGAATGGCTGAGCGCGCATCCGCCCCGAATCGACTGGATCAAAGACCTGATTCCGTTCGAGCTGCCCGAATCGCACCCGCTGGTGCAGGACCTGGCGGCCGCGCACCGGCGCGTTTTGGGCCAGGAGTCGAACATCGCCGTCAATCCGGCGTGGAGCGACGCGTGCTACCTGCCGCGCTTCGCCGGCGTACCGGCGGTCGTCTACGGCGCCGGCGTGCCGGGACAGGCGCACACCGCGGGCGAGTACAACGAGACGTGGCGCATCGTCGACTGCGCCCGCGTACTCGCCGGCTTCCTCTATGAGCGCCTCCGGGCATGATGATGGCTTGTGCCACGTGGCAAAGTGGTGGATAAGGAGGTTGCTATGGCACTCGATGCAAAAGCGAAGGAAACCGCGCTCCGGCAGTTCACCACCGGCCTCTACGTCGTCGGCTCGAAAGGTCACGGTGACGCAATCAATGGCATGACCGCTAACTGGGTGGCGCAGGTGTCGTTCCACCCGCCGCTCGTCGCGGTGGCCGTCGAGCAGGACGCGCACACGTGCCGGCTGATCGACGAGGGTCGGGTGTTCTCGGTCAACGTCATACGGGCCGACGAGGCGGCCGAAGACATCGTCGGGAAGTTCGTTAAGCCGGCGAGGCGCGCCGGCAACAAGCTCGAGGACGAGGAGTTCACCACCGGCGAAACTGGCGCGCCGCTGCTCGCGCGGGCGCTCTCGTGGGTCGAATGCCGGGTAGTGGCGCAGCACCAGACCGGCGATCACATCCTGTACGTCGGCGAGGTCGTCGGCGCCGACGTCAACCGCGAAGGCGAGCCACTCGTCCTCGCCCAGCTCGGCTGGCACTACGGCGGTTAGCCTTGCGAGACCACTACGAGACCACTAACCGGGCGCACAGCCAAGGACGAACGACAAATGACCAGCAGTCCGCCACCGACCACGCAAGACTCAACCCAGGGCACGGCGCCACCGGTGTTCCCCTTTGCGCTGTCGATCGACGTAACGCCGGCGCACGTCGAGCTCGGCGTCGACCCGCAACAGCGCGAGCTTGGTCCGCTCTGGCTGGCACTCGAAGAAGCTGGCTACGAAGTAGTAGCGCTCCTGCTCACACGGGCTCGGCTGAAAAAGGGCGAGCAGACGGCGTGGTATCAGCTTGACGAAAACGGGTACCAGTTGATGGCGGCGGGATTGCGCGGCGAGCCGATCCAGCCGTGCCGGGTAACACTGACGCTGATAGACTGACTCCCTTACCCGGAGTGGCCCAGGCACCGGCGCAGACGCTGTTGCCGCTCGAGATCGCCGTTTGCCGACGGGGAACCCCCCTACTCGGCGAGTAACGCAAGTATCGACTCCCCGAGGCCGAGGGCCAGGGTGAGAGTAGCGCGTTCTCCGTCTGACGCCTCACCCCGACCCTCTCCCACAGGGGAAGGGAGGCGCCGCTAACTCCGGACAGGTGTATGCGGTGCCGGGCCCATGGCCGGCTCACCCATCCAGGTGGGGTTGGTCACACCCGGGCGGCTCGGGAGGCGGCTACCCTGCGCATCGTAGTGCGTGTGCGTCGGTGGGCGATGGGGCGTGACGGTCAGGAAGTAGACCGCCGGTTGATCGCCGGCGCAGCTCACCCGGTGCTTCTCGTGCGGGTAGGCGACAACCGCCTGACCGGCGGTGGCGACGAATGTCTCGTCTTCGATCTCGAACTTCACCGCCCCTTCGAGCACGACCCACGTCTCGAGGGCATCCGACTCCTCGTGACTGTGGAAGTTGCCGGCCGGCTTGCCGGGCTCGACTCGGATAAAGCGCGCGCGAACTTCGGGCACGGCGACAACGGTACCCATCGGGTCGTCACGCCAATCGAACGTTCTGGCAGGCATGGTTGGCTCTTTCTCCTTGGTGTCGTATTTCGTCTCGCATGCGCAGACGAACGACGAAGAACGAACAGGTGGTCTGCGGGGTAGCCCTTCGTCGTTCGTCGTTCGTTATCCCACCCGCGTCGCGCGCGCCCATTCGACGACGAAGGCGGTGTCGTCGCGCGCCTCTTCGGCGCCGGCGAGTGGCTCGACGCCCTGCGTGATACACGCGTGAAAGTGGATCCACTCGCGCTTGAAGGCTTCCTCGTGGGACGCGGTGACGCGCTGCTCCCAGTGCGCCGGGCCGGGATCCTGCCAGCCGGGCTCACCAGATGGCCGGCCGTACGGCGCTGGGTCTGCCGGCGGCGGCTCCATGCCCTGGACGCGGACGATCGTCGGCGCTGATTTGAGGAACGGTGATGGGAAGGTAATCGTCACGCGCGTATCGCCGCCGAAGCACGCGAGCTCCTGCGTAAACTCGCGGACCTGGCGCACGTCGATCCAGGCGTAGTTGACGCGCACGCCATTGGGATAGCGAAAGATGGCGCTCCAGCAGCGGCCGCCGTCCCACGCCTCCGAGGCCACGATCTCTTCCGGCCGGCCGAGCAGGCCATTCAAGCAATAGACGTCGTGAATCGAGGAACCCATCATGCCGCCGAAGACGCGGCGCAGCGCCGCCGGCGCATTGGCGCCGATCGAGACGGCGATCGCCGCGTCGTGCGCGCGTGCGCCTTCTTCGCGTACCGCTGCCGGTACGTCTCGCCCGCGCTCGACGAGGTGGTGGGCGGTGTAGAGGTCGTTGCTGGGGTGAATGTGGCGCGCGTCGACGAAACGGAGCTCGCCGCGCTCGGCGAGCGGACGTACCAGCCGCTGGCCGTACTGGTAGCCGGGGTCGAACCGCTTCATGTAGGCGAGCAGCGTGACCGCACCCGAGCGTGGGCGTGCCTCGCGGGCGGCCTCGACGAGCGCCTCGGCTTCGTCGAGGCGATAGCACAGCGGCTTCTCGATCAGCACGTGCTTGCCGGCCTCGAGCGCGGCGATCGCCGGCGGCACGTGCGACCCGCTGGGGCAGACAAGCACGGCGTCGACGAGGTCGCTCGCGCAGAGCTCGTGATAGTCGGCAAAGCGCGCGTGCGGGGGCACGCCGTAGCGCTCGCCGGCCGCTTCGAGTGTGGTGGGCGAGACGTCGCACAACGCGCCGATAGCGAAGCGATCGTCGAGCTCCTTGAGATACGGCAAGTGCATGATCTGGGCGATGCTGCCGCTGCCGATAACACCGACGCGCACGCGCCCGTCCGGGCGGCTGGTACTGCTGGCCATGCTTCCTCCTCCGCCCGAGATTGTAGACGCCGAACGGCTTCAGCGTCGCCGCTGGAGCACACGGCATCGGCCAGCGCGATGGCACCGGCGAGCCGGCTGCCGCGGGCGACGTAGTTGACCGTCTTGCCCTCGCCCACCAGTCGCTCCGCCTCGCCCACCAGTGGCCCGGCATCGACCTGCCGCTCTTCCGTCTACCGGTGGTTGCCGACCAGCACTTCGTCCCCGTCGACACGCGCGCTCGTGCCCCGACCGGTGAAATAGCGGAAGTCGCTCGGCGCCCTCGCGGCGCACCCGCGAAGTTCCCTGCCGCACGGGGGACGGGCCACCTGGTTCCGGATAACGCCGAGCCAGGCAGGGCGGCGAGCGCGACGGCGGCGGTGCCCACCCATCTGGCGTGCGGCCCCGGCGTTGGCGGGCAGGGACCCGCCGGCGCGTGCGGCAGGGCCGGGTCGGGGTGGGCCGGCGGGGTTCGTTTTGCACTTATACGGTGCTTTTTTCGCAATTGGCAATAAGGACGGTGGGGGCGCGTGCCGGCCGTGGCCCGAGGACGGCGGCGGGTGGGGACAGGAGGGGCAACGGACGCGGCGGGGTGGTCCATCAGTCGGGGTCTCCGGGGGCGGTACCGCAGGCGGTGCAGACGCCATTGTAGAACATTACTTCCAAAAGTCAAGGCCCGGTTGGACGCCGGGTGCAGGCAATAGCTCCGGCGGCGGCGCCTCGTCAGCGGCCTCTGGCTTGGCGCGAGCGCGTCTACCGCGATCGGCCTTCCAGGGGCCGAACGTTACCTGGAGGCTGCCTCGACCACCGGGTGGGCGACGACGACCTGCCGGTGGGAGTAGTCGCGCGTGCCGAAGTTCCAGGTGCCGGCGCAGGTGAACAGGGTCAGCCGCGTGTCGCCGGTCGGCGCCATGATCGCGACGGCGGTGTTGGGGACGACGCGCGTCTCGACGACGAGGTACCGCGTAAGGTGGGAGACCGGCGTCCCGTCCGGCCCAGGTACCGCGGCGTCCACTTCGATCAGGTCGCCGGCCCGCACGTCCTTGAGCCGCGCAAAGACCCGCGGCAGGCCCCACGGATCATTCAAGTGCCCGACGAGGACGGTGTTGCCGGGCGCGCCCGGCAAGGCGGTGTGCCGGTACCAGCCGACCTCCTCGTTCGGCAGCTCCCACTCGCCCGTGTCGGCGATGCCGAGCTCGATGGCCGGCGCGTCCACGCCGATCTTCGGGATGCGGAGCCGCCGCGGCGGCCCGAGCGGCAACGCGGGAGCCGGTGCCGGTTCCGGCGCCACCGCCGGCTCGGGTACGGCCGCGGCCGCGGCCGCCGATGCCGTGTCGGCCATCGGCGGCGCCGTGTCGGCCATCGGCGGCGCCGTGTCGGCCATCGGCGGCGCCGTGTCGGCCATCGGCGGCGCCGTGTCGGCCATCGGCGGCGCCGGCGGCGCCTCGCGGAGGCGAGCGGCGGGCGGTGCGGCCGGCTGCCACGGGGCGCGGACGCCGGGCTGGCGGTACGTGGCCGTCTGGTAGGCCCCCAGCGCCATCACGCCAACCGAGCCACCAAGGCCCACTACCCCCGCCGCCAGCAGCACCCAGGAGAGTGCCCCCAAAACGCGCTCACGCACCGCCGGTCCCCTCCGTTTGCCGATCTTGTCCTGCTTACGGCTCCACGCCCGGCGGCAGATCGCTCGTTAGCGCGTGCCGTAGACCCACTTGGCGCGCCAAGGCACGAACTTGCTGGCGAAGCGATCGACACGCTCGCCGCCCGACGACGCGGGTTGCCCGGCAGCAGGCGAGCCTGATCACGGTATTGGAGCGTAATCGAGTGTTGCCCGTCGACGGGGGCCGCGGGCACGATTCGCCCCGCGTGCGGGATACTCTGAGATCGATCCAATGATGATGCCGACGATTGCGCAGCGGCGCCGCCTCGTCCTCGTTCCCGTTCTGGTCCTCCTGACCGCGACCTGCGCGCCCGCGGCGGCGAAGTCCGGCGGGATCGGTACGGCAGAGCAGCGGCTTCTCCCCGGGATTATCCATCGCCAGGAGGCACGGGTCCGCGACGCCGCCAAGGCCGTCGCCGCCGCTGAGGACAAAGCGGCCGCGCTGCGCCTGCGCCAGCGAATCTTGACGCAGTATGGGCGGCCGGACCTTGCCGGGGCCCTCGACGCCCAGGCGGCGGCCACGGAGGCGGAGCTACACGGCCTTCGGCAACGCCTGGCCGACGAAGAGGCCGCGCTGGCCGCCTACCGCGACTACGCCGCGCGTGCTGGGGTCCACATCGGTCCACCATCTAGAGATGGGGAAGAACGTCGCGCTGCCAGAGCGCCGTGACCCCGAGCACACAATTGGCGGCAGGTGAGCTCATCGCCTTCGTCCGTTGGAGGCACGCCCCAGCTTCCCGCGCGGCCTGGCCAACGTCGCTTGCCGCCCGGACAGGTCGTCGTGCGACGTCTAAGGGGTGAGACGCCGGTCAAAACGGACACCGGCGGCTCGGCCGCCGGTGTAAACAGCGTGGGTAGTACCACGCCGCTGCTCTTGAGCCCCCGCACGGGGGGCTACTCGCCCTCGCGTCAGCCGGGTCAGGTGCAGCCGGCCGCCTCCGGCACGGCCAGCGCCAGGTCGCCGTCCTCGACCGCTAACTCGGCGTCATCCAACGCGTCCGCGGCCTGCCGGTCGAGGAAGAGGCGCACGCCACCGGTCTCCAGCACTACATCACCGCGCTCCGGTGACTCGGTTGCCTGCAGCTCGAACGCGGAGCCGCCATCCTCCTCGCCGGCCGCGGTAATGCGGACGCCCCCGCCGGGCGCGCCTTCGTTCGTGAGGAGGCGCCGAATCAGCGCCTGCGCCTCCTCAGAGACACGGATCATCTACTTCGTGCTCCCGGACCCGCCGCAGCCACACGGGCAGAAGCAGGGGCCACTCGCGGGCTTCTTCACCACCTTGAGCACCTTCTTGGCCATGCTGTGTTCCCTCCTGTCGTCGCCTACTTGCGACACGGGCGACACCGCCCGTGCCATCCATCGTCAACGATACACCCTCCCCTTAAGGGCAGAGTCAAGCACGTGTCTTGGGTGACGCCGCCGGGGACGTTGCCGAGACCTCGTCGGCGCTGACGGGGAGGCAGGCGCAGCTCACGTCGAAGCCGTGGCAGGCGCAGGGCGGCGCACCTTGGGCGATCACCGTCAGGCGCCGCCGCTTCTGGAGAGAGTCGCGCAGCGCCACTAGCTCCGCGATCTGCCGCTCGCACTCATCGAGCTTCTCGTCGAGCAGGTCGGCCACCTGCGCCCGCAACGATATCGACTCCCCCGCCTTGGCCGTGTCGAACAGCCGCTTGATCTCCGCCAGCGAGAGGCCGAGCACCTTGGCGCGGCGGATGAACTGGAGCTGCCCGATGGCGATCGGGGAGTAGACGCGGTACCCGTTCGGCGCCCGCCGTGGCGGGTCGAGCAGGCCGAGCGCCTCGTAGTAACGGATCGCCTTCACCGT
The DNA here is from genome assembly GCA_016199265.1 of Chloroflexota bacterium. Classification (GTDB taxonomy): domain Bacteria; phylum Chloroflexota; class UBA11872; order UBA12225; family UBA12225; genus JACQGX01. The sequence continues at coordinate 27,290 of JACQGX010000277.1, forward strand.
CGTTCCCACGCGCTCCGCCAACTGACCAATGCGCAGTCCCGACGGCGACTCTATGACTGGCCCGGTGACTACCATAGCGTCCTCGTTATACGTAAAGAGCATAGACCCTCCTCTGAGCAGGAGGGTCAAGCTCGCCGCATGGGTCGGATCGCAACACGTGCGGGCGGAACAGGCCGAGCGTGAACAGCCCCATGGCGATCATTACGGCGCCGGCGGCCTGGTTCACCAGGCGCCGCGCCGGGCCGACTAGCCCACCGAGCAACGCGGCCACGATCCCCAGCAGGACGAAGACGGCGACAAAGCCCATCACGAACAGGAGCGAGGTGCGCAGCGCCCGCAGCGTGTGCGCCCGCTCGCCGGCGGCGAAGCGATCGCCGGAGACACCGGTGACGAGTGAGACGTACCCCGGCACCAGCGGCGCCGTACAGGGGGAGAAAAAGGACAGGACGCCTGCGCCAAAGACGACCGCCCAGCCCACCGAGGGAACCAGCTCGTTCACAGGCGTCCCCCAGCCTCACGGCTCGTCAAGTTCGTTGGCACGACACGCTGCACATCAATCATGTATCAATCATGTGCCTTTTGGTGCCCCGGTCGCGCCGGTCGCCACCAGCTCGTCCAGGAACGCCCGCAGCGCCGCCTCCGTAAATGGCCCGATCCACTTCCGCGTGATGCTGCCCTCGCGATCGATGAAGTACGTCTCGGGGATGCCGCTCAAGCCGTAGTCGATCGAGATCGCACCGCGCGGGTCGGGGCCGTTCGGGTACGTGACGCCGAACTCGTTGAGGAACGTGCGCGCGTCCCGGTCGCTGTCCCACACGTCCACGCCGACGAAGACCACTCCCTGCTCCCGGTACTCGCGCCACATCTGCTCCAGGAGCGGCGCCTCCTGCCGGCAGGGCGGGCACCACGACGCCCAGAAGTTCACCATAACCGGCTTGCACCGCAAATCGCTCAGCCGAAGCGACTCGCCGGCGAACAGTTGCAGGGTGAAGTCGGGCGCCTGGCGCAGCGCCGTCTTGACGAACTGCCCGCTGGTGAAGATGCCGAGCCCGCCGCCCGTCCGCGGGGCGACAAGGCCGGCGTTGGCCGCTAGCTTGAAGCCCAGCAAACCGAGCAGCGCGAACACGCCCACTGCTGCCAGCGCCACGATGCCCGCCGCCAGCCGGCTGCCGTGAGACGCGCGCGTTTCCGCCCGGCCCGCGCCCGTCATGACGACTGGTGTGCCTTTACCGTGACGGCGCCGTCCGGTATCTCGCCGGCCGCGGACAGCCGGCTGATCTGTTCGGCGATCGCCGCTTGCTGGGCTTCAAGTGCCGGCGCCGGGTCCGCGCGCCGGAGGTGCCACCACAGACGCCAGATACTGAGCAGCCCGCTCGTGCTGTCGTACTCCGCCTGGTTTCCTTGGGCCACCGAAACTGCGGTATGACGGCACCACTCGTGCTGCTCGTGCTGCGGATGCCAATGCGCCTCGTACGCCTCGTACGCCTGAGGCGCCCGACCCCACGCCCTCCGTCGACGCATCGGGTCTGCCGTCAGCACGGCTTCGGCCGGCGCAAGCCAGCGGCGCCGCGGTCCGAAGCCAAGCGCAATCAGCACGAGCAAGATGGCAGCGAGCGCGGCACAGGCGATGCCAACCGATCCCGGACCTTGCGCCGTGAGCAGGCGGCAGACCTGTCCGAGCTGGTCTCCCGACCCGCTCCAGTATCTCATCACCTCGTCCATCAGAGCAGCCTCCCAAGCAGCGCGAGCGGCGAGCCGGGGCCACAGCCCATCGGCGCAAGCATGACGGCGGCGTTTGCTGCTTCGAGCGCCAAGAGCGCCATCAGCGACGACCCGCCGATACCGAATGCGACCAGCCGCCGGTGCTGGTGCTGGTGGTGCGTGCCGGCACCCGGCTCAGTGGGGCCGAGGAGGCGCACGACGCGCGCCTCGATCGCTTGGGAGACGTCGCCATCACCCACGAGGGGCTCGACGGCAGCCACGATCCCGGCGATACCAGGGGTGCCGGCGGGCCCGAATGCTGGGGCGCCGAGCGCGTGCTGCCACACCTTCGTGAGCGCGCTGGCCAGCGCGAGCGGCCGTCTCGTCGCGCCCACGGCGAGGTCATCACATGCCAGCTCTTTCTCGCTCTGGAGCTGGCGGTACGCCGCCCAGCTCGTCGGCAGATAGAAAAAGGCGTCGCGCAGCACGAGCGCCAGCCACATGACGAGCCAGTCGCGCTGGGCGACGTGCCCGAGCTCGTGGGCCAGCACCGCCTCCAGCTCACGCCGGTCGAGGCGCTCGAGCATCCACGTCGAGATCAACACGATGGGACGCCCCAGGCCGAATGTGAGCGCCAGTGGCCGGCGGCAGGTGCATAGCAGTACCCGCGGCCGCAGCGCCCGCCCGAGGCCGAGCTGTTCCGCGAGCCGGTCGGCGCGCGCCTGCAGCTCCTGGTCTGCGAACGTGCCGGCCCGGCTCACCACCCGGTGCAAGAGCGCAAGCCGTACCAGCCCGAGCCCGAGCGCCCCAAGCGCAACCAGACTCATGGCCAGCGGTAAGGCCACGCCAAGCGTATAGTCCCACGGCGGTGCACCTATGAAGCAGATGCGGCCGGCGAAGTGGTGCAGGCCGCCGAGGCCCAGTCCGAGACTGATGATCGGCGCGGCGAGCACCAGCAGTTGTAGCTCGCGCCGGCCCGACCAGTGAGTGAGCCGGCGCAGGGCCGCCAGTGCCAAAAAGCCCCCGAGCACCACCAGCACGAGGCTCGAAACGCCGAGCAGTGTATGCATTCCCTCCGCTCCTGTGGCTCCTGCGTTCCCTCGCTCGTTGAGCTGGCGTCAACGCCGGCCGTTGCGCCGTGCGCCGGACGGAGCCGGCGGCGTCAAGGTCACTCGTGCCCCTCCTCGGCGGCGCGGCGGCGGGCGATCTGCTCGAGCAGTTGGTGCGCACGAACCGCGGCTTCGGGATCGGAGAGCGCGTTGATGCCTTCGAGCGTCGCTCCCGAGAAGCTGACCAGCAGGTCCTCCAGGATGCGGCCGACGAACCGCGAGACGAACTCATCCTGGGTCATCGTGGGATAGTAGACGTACGCCTGATCGACCTTCTCAGTGCGCAGCAGGTTCTTGCGCGCCAGCCGGGCCATGGTGTTCATGATCGTGGTGTAGGCCAAGCGTCGCCGCTCGTAGAGCACCTCGAAGACGTCGCGCACGGTCGTGCCCTCGCCGGGCGGCCGCGCCCAGATAAGCTCCATAATCTCGGCCTCGAGATCGCCGAGCACCTTGCGGATGCCCGGGCGATCGGGCCGAAAGACGCTGATGCTCGGCTCCTCTGTCATTTGCCTTGGCTCCATTTCACCAAATCGCGTGCCCGCTGCCCCACAACGTGCCGGTCACCCGTACCTGCGGCCGGCGACCACGGCTCACTCCGCTCTGTCAACGAGTACTAGATTATAGCCTGCCGTCGTACCACCCTCCGTCGTAGACTGCTGTTTCGCGGCGCGGCCCTTCTTGCGTCGCCTGGCGCAAGCGGTCCAGGATATCGAGCATCTGCCCGGCGTGGTTGCCGAACTGGATGTCCACCCGCTGGATGCGGATCGCGCCGCCGGCGTCGACGATCACGAAGCCCATCTGCGCCACGCCGGTCATTCCGCCCATCGGCTGTGCGGGTTTCGGCAGCATGTCGTATTGTCGTGCGGCCGTCAGTGCTGGATCAAGGAGCACCGGGGCCTCGATCCGGGTGATCTGCTTCAGACGGCGCGAGTCCGCCGGGGCATCGCTGTTGATGACGTAGACCTCCGCCTGCTGGCGCATGGCACCTACCAAGCCTTGCAGCTCGCCGAGCTGCTGCACACAGAGTTGTCAGGTGATGCCCATGTGGAAGACGAGCACCACCGGTTTCCCCTGCCCCGGCGCCACGGTGTGGGGCTGCCCCTCGGAATCGGGGAGTGTGAACGCGGGCGCCGGTTGTCCGACCTGCGTGTCGACGTCCTGCGCGACGCTCGGCCCACCAAGCGGTCCGGGCAACCCGCCGGGACCGGTCGGCTGCGACAGCCAATAGGCCAGGCCGCCAAGCGCCAGCACAGCCACCAGGATGCCGGCGCCCCACAGCAGAAGCCGACGACGGTGCTGCGCCGCTTCGTACCGCTGGCGCGCTACATCTTGGGCGCGGCGCCGCTCCTGCTTGAGCGCCTTGCGCGAGGCTGTCGAGGCTAGATCGCCCGCCGCCGCACCGGTTGGTGAATCGCTCACCGCTCTCCTTTTCTCCACCGGTGTCCCTCACTCTGCTCCTGCCACCGGCCGCGCCGCCGGCGCGGCCGGTGGCATGTCCATCGCGCCCCGCTGGTTTTGCTCTTCCTGGAAGCGCCGGTGTTCCGCCGACCACAGGCTCTTGAAGTAGGCGATCACGGCCGCGATCTCCGCGTCACTCAGCTGGTCTTTGAAGGGCGGCATGGTCAACTCGGGGGTCTTGTTGAACCGATCACGCTGGCCGTTGCGGATGATCTCTTCCAACTGCGCGTCCGGGTGGCGCCAGGTATGGCCGCTGTCATCGTGCGGCGGCGCCGGCAGGTTGCCCCGCGCGTCTGGCTGCTGCCAGTTGGCCGCGCCTTTTGCCTCGGGGCCGTGGCACGTGGCGCAGTACTGGACGTACACCTCACGCCCGCGCCGCACCTGCTGCGCGCCGAGCGTGGGCACCGGCGGCGCACTTGGCGCGGCGCCAGCGGGCACGGAGCCACAGGCGGCGATGAGCGCCGCGCCGGCCAGCGCGCCGAGCGCTGCCCCGCATGGCCACGGTTTGCGCCGATTCCACAGGCTACCGCCTCGCACCCGCGTCCGCTCCGCCTGCTTTGCCCGCGCCGGGTGCCAGGCGGGCGCTGCCCGGGGCTCGCCACGAGCCGGCGCCGTCCTCGCTCAGAAAGATGCCGCCGCCGTTGGCGGCGTACAGCCGCTGTCGCTGGCGTGGGTCGAGCGCGAGCGCATCCACTGCCCCGGCGGGCAGCCCCAGCGCCGCGGGCGCCCAGTGCTCGCCGGCGTCGTCCGAGCGGAAGAGCCCGGCCGCGCCGCCAGCGTACACGCGCTTGGGGTCCTGGGGATCGATCTGCAGGACGTTGACCAGATCCGCGCCCGCGGCTGCGCCTGTGGCTCCCGTGGCTCCCGTAGCCCCGGTGGCCTCCGTGGCAGTCCTCGCCGCGGTTCCCCTATTCGATTCGGCCTTACCGGCCGTCTCACTCGTGGCGGACAACCTGCCCACCTGGCGCCAGCCTCAGAATCAGTCCATGCTGAGGTAGACGCCCTCGGGGGTGGCGGCGTAGAGCCAGCCGGTGTTCATGCTCCCCTCGAGTGTCGAGTGGACCAGGTTGCCCACCGCGGCCGGTGGACCGTCGTCCATCTTCTGCCAGCGCCCGCCGCCGTCCTCGGTGCGGAAGATGCCGTTGCCGCCGATCCAGGCGTAGAGGGTGTCCGGGCGGAAGGAATGGACGGCGAACGCCGCCACCTGCTGGCTGGGCAGCCCGCTACTCAGCGCCCGCCAGTTCTGGCCGCCGTCGTCCGAGCGCAAGAGCCCGGCACCCGGCCCGCCCGCGTACAGGCTGCTGGGTGCAGCCGTGCTCGTCGCCACCTGGCGAATCTTGTCCGGCCGCAAATCGCCCGGAATCCGTAACTCCTTCCAGTTCACGCCGCCGTCCGCGCTCCGAAAGAGGCCCCGGTCGGCCTTGAGCAGGCTCCCATCGGCGGCGTCGACGGCGAGTCCGACGGTCGGTCCTGCGGACGCACCTGGAGCCGCGACCCCGGTGCGCCCGGTCCCCGGCAGGCACCCCGCGGCGAATAGGGCCAGCGGTGAGACCAGCAGTACCGGCAATGCCAGGTGAACAGTCCGGCGACTCAGCCGCTCACTCTCCTCGGTCACCCGATTCTCTTCGATCACCCAGAGCTCCTCTCGATACTCCGATCTTCTCAGCATAGCGCCGGCCTACGCTCTCCCGTGGTCTCCCGGCGCCCTCTGCAGACCTATCATCGATGATACCATCTTCAATGGTAGGACGGGCGCAGGTCCGCCTGTTCGGGCATCGGTTCAATCTCTTGTTGGTCGCCCGATTCCGCGCTCCGTTGGCGATGTCCGTAACGATGCACGTACCCTGGAGTTCTAGTGGGAAGTCGGCCCAGAGTCAACCGACCAACATACGTTGTGAACCGAGTCGGCGGGTAGCAGGCGGGCGGCAGCGATGCAGGTGCCTTCCGGCGGCGGGTGCCGGCGACGACCAGGCTCGACGATCAGAAGCTGATCACCAAAGAGCGGGGCAGGCGCGTCGCGACGCCGCTCCTCTTGGCGCTGCTGTTCATCGAGGTGACCGACATCTTCTTCGCGCTGGACTCGATCCCCGCCGTCTTTGGCGTCACCCGGCAACCGTTCATCGTGTTCACCTCGAACGCCTCCGCCGTGCTGGGGCTGCGCGCGCTCTACTTCCTGCTGGCCAAGGGGCTCCGGCGGCTGCATCTCCTCCGCTACGGCCTCGCCGTCGTACTCGGCTTCGTCGGCACGAAGATGCTCCTCGAGGCGGTGCGAATCGATGTCCCGATCTGGCTGTCCCTCCTGGTCATCGTCGTCACCCTGGGCGCCACCACCGCCGTGTCCCTCGCGACAGAGCCGCCACAGGAAGTCAAGGGGGCGCCTGCCCCGCCGGTTCGGTCACGCTAGCGCGCCATCCGGTGTACGCGACGACGATGATTCGGACGTGCCCCATCGAAGCTCCCTCCTCGCCGGACGGAGTCCCGATGGCTCGGGCGGTGTTTGCCACGCACGTGCTCCCCGCGCTATTATCACCCGACGATATTGGCTTTTGGTATCGCTGGCCGGAGCACGTGCCCGGCCAGGTGGGCATCTACGACTCTAAGCCGGGCGACGCGAACTGCAGCCTGATCTGGCGCTACAACTACGTGCTCGTGCCGCGCGATTACGAGGCGAATACGCTTCGCTCGGAGGAGGACTGCCTGCAGAGCGGCTACGAGATCGTGCGGGGGGACACCTACACCAACTGACCGGTCATCTAGGCCAGCGTGTCTGGTCTGGTGATCCGGCGGCGCAGCCGGGGCGGGAGCGGTGCTCCGCGACTTTTTTCTGGGTTTCGTCAAGATCCACATCCTACACCACGCGGCGCAGGCACCGGTGTACGGGCTGGCGCTGATCGAGGAGCTGCGCCGGCACGGGTACGAGCTGAGCCCGGGGACGCTCTACCCGGTGCTGCACAGCCTGGAGGCGGCGGGCTACCTGAGACGGGAGGACCGCGTCGTGGGCGGCAAGGTGCGCAAGTACTACGCCGCCACGGACGAGGGCCGGCGCGCCCTGGCCGACGCTCGGGCCAAGATCTGGGAGCTGGTGGACGAGGTGCTGGAGGGGCATGGCCCCGCCAGCCTGCCGGAGTACGCCGGCGTCGAACCTGATGCCGAAGCGGAAATAGTGGAGATGACGGAATGAGCGACCTCACATCACGTGCGGCAGGCCGGCCTGTGTGATGGCGAGCCCAGTGAGCCAAGAGAGACAGGAACCCAACGCGATGGCTGAGACGCCCCCTTCGCAACCACCCGAACCCGCCACGGCGGCCAGAGGCACGCTCGGGGAGGTAGCCGCCCTGTTCCTGCGGCTGGGGATCACGGCCTTCGGCGGGCCGGCAGCGCACATCGCCATGATGCGCGACGAGGTCGTGAGGCGCCGCAAGTGGATCACGGACCAGCACTTCCTCGACCTGCTGGGGGCGACGAACCTGATCCCCGGCCCCAACTCCACCGAGATGGCCATCCACCTCGGCCACGTCCGGGCTGGGTGGACCGGTCTGATCGTCGGCGGCGCGCTCTTCATCCTGCCGGCCATGCTGATCGTGCTGGCGCTGGCCTGGGTCTACGTCGCATACGGCAACCTACCGCAGGCGCAGTGGCTGCTCTACGGGATCAAGCCCGTGATCATCGCCGTGGTGGCGCAGGCCTTGTGGGGGCTGCTGAGGACCGCGGTGAAGGGGCCGTTCCTGGCGGCGGTCGGGCTAGCGGTGCTGGCGCTGTATCTACTCGGCTTCAACGAGATCGCGCTCTTGTTCGGCGGCGGGATCCTGGGCGCGCTCGTCAGCGCCGGCCGCCGCTTCTGGGCCAACCGGCAGGCGCGTTCCGCCGCGGGACCGGGCGCCGGGACGAGCGTGGCTGCGCTCCTGCCGCCGGCGGTCATCGCCCCGCCGGGCGCCACGCCGCTGTTCCCTGCCCTCCAGGCCGCCCAGGCGGCGGGCCTGGCGACCTTCAGCCTGGGGACGCTGTTCCTCACGTTCCTGAAGATCGGCGCGGTGCTCTACGGCAGTGGCTACGTCCTGCTCGCGTTTCTGCGCAACGACTTCGTCGGGCGGCTCGGGTGGCTGACCGAGCAGCAACTACTCGACGCCGTGGCCATCGGCCAGTTCACGCCCGGCCCCGTTTTCACGACCGCCACCTTCATCGGCTACGTGGTGGGCGGCCTGCCTGGTGCGCTGCTCGCCACGGCCGGCATCTTCCTGCCTTCGTTTATCTTTGTCGCGGCGATCAACCCGCTGGTGCCCCGCCTGCGCGCCTCGCCGTGGACCGGACCACTGCTGGACGGCGTGAACGTCGCCGCGCTGGGCTTAATGGCCGCCGTGACGTGGGAGCTGGGCTGGGCCGCCGTGGTGGACTGGCTGACGGCGGTGCTCGCCGTTGCGGCGGCCGTCCTGCTGATCCGCTTCAAGGTGAACTCCACGTGGCTTGTGCTGGGTGGCGGGGTGGCTGGGATTGCCTACCGGCTGCTGGCCGGGTGACGCGCCAGGGGACGCGTCCCGGCTATCTGCACCTCGGTGCTACTCCCCCTCCGGCGCGGGTGGAATCACGATCGCGAGGGCGACGTAGAGCAGCAGGGCGATTGGCGCTGTCATCGGCGGCATCAGCAGCCCACCGACGACCCAGAGCACGCGGACGATCGTCGGATCGATGCCAAAGAACGACGCAATACCCCCGGCCACGCCGGCGAGCATCCGGTGCCGGCGCGAACGATACAGCCGCCGAGTTGGTTCCCGGTCCATCCCAATCCCCCTTGTCCTCGCCCACGCCGCCCGCGGGGGCGCCGGCCATGGGGCACGGCACGGGTACGGGCAGGGCGTGTGCGCGGCCCCGACGTCGCCGGCGGGCGTGGGTAGGCACGGTAGCCGTCACGCCCGCCGGCGACGTCGGGCCTGGTTGCTCCGCTTTAGCGCGCCGTGCGCTCGAGCGTGCCGACGCGCTCTTCGAGCCGGTCGATCTGCTGCTGCAGCCGCCGCTGGAGCACGCCTGCGCCGGTCTGCCCCGTCGTGCCGCCCATCATGCCCTGGCACATGGGGCACATGCCCAACGTTTGCGCCTGCACCGCCTGCGGTGTCGTTTGGCCCCGCTCCAGCTCGTGCAGCCGTTGCCGAAGCTGCTCGAGCTGGCTACGGATCGCGGCCGGATCGCTTGCCGCCGTTGGAGTTGCGGCTGCGCTCAGATCCACGCCGCACATCGGACAGCACTGTTCTCGTTCCTGTGTCATCGTTGAGCCTCCTCTGATAATACCATCGGTCTAAGCCGATGCCGAATAGCCCCGACAAGTGCCGGACGGCTTGCTTGCCGGCCTTGCGCGGGGGTACCAAAAGCCCGGCACGTTGCGTGCCGCCCTACGACCGCGGCTCGTACCCCACAGGGCCCTTTCGGCACCGGCGGATGGCGTAGATCGGGGAGGAGCGCCCCGAGGCGGCGCTGAAGCGTCACGGGGTGGTGCGCCCAGGGAACGCTCAACCAACCGGTGGTTCGATGGTGAATGGCGCGTCGAAGTCGTAGTAGCGGAGGTCCATGAAGTGGGCGGCCTGGGTGCGCATTTCCGCCCGGTGGACGAGGCCGTCGGCGTCGACCCACACGCGGAACCAGATGGGGTTCTGGCCGAGTTGCATGAAGAACGTCACCACGTGGGTGGCCTTGTCCTCGATCTGTGCCTCTCCAACCAGGCGGAGGGCGACGATCCGGCCATCGCCGCTGGGGGAGTCCACGGAATCCCAGTCAAAACGCGGGACGCGGAGCCTCGAGCTCCCGGCCTCCAAGCGCCATGGCGCGTCCGGGCTCATCCGAACGTAGCGCGTTTCGCCCACCCACACCCGCTGGAATCCGTTACTCACTTCCATGCGCATCCGATCGGGCGCTTGGTA
>JACQGX010000036.1 GCA_016199265.1 Chloroflexota bacterium
CTTGCTGCGCCCGTGAAGTCGTGGTACCTTCTTTGCCATCAGGCAGCCCTCCCACAGCGAGAGTTCCCCACCTCAGCCTACAGGAGAGTTGCCTGGTTTTCATCCCGCTTCAAATTGACACAATACTCCGCACACTACCGGCAAGCGCACTCGATCGGCACGGCCCCAGACGCTCCGGGGCGCCGAACGTGAGGCGGCGTGGCGGCGGATCGTGGCCCAGTCGCCCGGCTACGGCGCCTACCAGGAGAAGACCGACCGCGAGATACCGGTCGTGCGCCTGCGCCCGGCGGCGTGAGCCCAGTTCAGGCGCATTCGGTGCCGCGACGTCGACGACCGTGCGCTCGCGACGGATCTGGCCCGGAGGGCTTACGAACGAGCGTGGGTGCGCTCCAGGCCTTTCCCGTCGGACCGGTCGCGCAGCGTGTGGGCGGCTGGCACCGGTTCGGCGACCAACCGCCGCGTCTCAGAGTCTGGGCCCCAGCCCGGCCCTAACGCCCGGGATCACCAACTGCTCAAACATCCGGCCCATCTGCTCGCCCGTGTACGGCGGGTCGCTGTCCAGCCACCACGTCAGTAAGCCCAGGAACGCGCTCACCACGTACTGCACCGTCACCTCCAGGGGCACGGGCGGCGCCGCCTGCCGGTTGGCCACCGCCTCCTCGAGGTGCTCGCGCACGAGCACGGTGAACTGCCCGCGGGCGTGCTTGAAGACGGCCGCGCCGCCCCGCCGGCCCATCAGCACCCGGTACAGGCGCCGCTGCTGCCCGGCGTGGTCGAACAGCGCACCCGCGAGTCCGATGCCACCGCCCGAAGGGTCCACGTCGGCCCGCGACGGCCGAGCCACCCGGGCGAGGTGCTCCCGCAGCGACTCCTGCAGCTCCTCGAAGCCGCTCACGAGCAGGTCGTCCTTGTCCCGGAAGTGCGCGTAGAACGTGGCGCGGCCCAGGTCGGCCCGGTCGAGCACGTCCTGCACCGTCACCTTATCGTAGCCCTTCTCGAGGATCAGCGCGACCAGCGCCTCGCGGAGGAGCCGTCGGGTGCGGCGTACGCGCCGGTCCTCGGCTCGGCGGCGCTCGCCGTTCCCGAACAGTTTCCCCGAAACGTTCGCTTCCGAACGATGGCCGCGCATTGTCGGTTGACCTCCTGCCCCGCCGGACGCCATAGTAAAAGCGAACAGACTGTTCGGAAATTCTAGCGTGTTGCGTCCACCGCAGCCAGGAGGAACTCTACCCGCCGTCACCCTCAGCCTGCCGCTCACGGTCGGCGGCGCCCAGCGGCTCGCCCGCGCCTACGCCGAGCTCTCCAACGTCGCGCTCGCCAGCCTCGCCCTCCCCTGGTGGGTCTACCTCGTCGTGGCCCTGGCCGGTCTTCTGGCGCCCCTGCTCGCCGCCGCGGCGCCGGTCGTCCGCGCCAGCACGGCGACCGTGCGGGAGGCCATCGGCGAGGTCGGCGCCTACCAGCTCCCGACCGGCGGCCCGGGCTGGGCCCTGGTCGTCCGCGCCCTCGGCCCCGCGCTCGTGCTCGCGCTCCGCAACGCCTTCCGCCGCCGCGCTCGGCTGCTCCTCAGCCTGTCCCTGCTGGCCGTGGGTGGCGGTACTTTCATGAGCGGCCTGAACGTCGCCGCTTCCTCGGACCGCCAGCTCGCCCTGGCGGAAGCCACGCTCACGTACGACGCCGAGCTGCACCTGAGCCGCCCGGAGGCAACCGAGCGACTGCTGCGGCTGGTGCGCGCCGTACCGGGCGTGGCGCACGTCGAGCCGTTCGGGTTCGCCAGCGTGGCCCCGGCACAACCGGGCGAGGTGCCCCTCGCACGCACCTACAAGGATGGAGGCCACGGCACGCTGCCGCTCTACGCCTACCCGCCCGACAGCCGCTTCCAGCCCGAGGTGCTGACGGGACGCTGGCTCGAACCGGGCGACACCGACGCCATCGTCCTCGCGCCGGGCGAGTTCAACCGGCTGGGCACCGCGGTCGGCGGCCGCGCGTCGTTCTCGCTCGGCGGCAGGACCGCGTCGTGGCGTGTCGTGGGATCCATGCGGGGTGTCGGCCTCGGCGGGAACGCGGGTGCGTTCGTCAGCGACGCCGGCTTCGCCCGGGTGACCGGCCAGGACGGGTCGACCCAGGCGCTGCGCGTCTTATCGACGCAGCGCGACCCGGCCGGACGCAAGGCCACGCAACGCGCCGTCGAGGGTGCTCTCGACGGCGCGGGGATCGGCGTGGCCAACGTCGTCGAGGCGGACTGGTGGAGCACAGTCTTGCGCAACCACGTCGCGATCGTGCAGGGCGCGCTGCTCTCACTCGGCGTCGTGATGGGGGCGGTCGGCACGATCACGCTCGCGTCGGCAATGAGCACGAGCGTCGTCGAGCGCACGCGCGAGTTCGGCGTGATGCAGACCTTGGGCGCCACACCGGCGAGGGTCACGTCGATTGTGGTCGCCGAGGCCGTCTTTATCGGCGCGCTGAGCTGGATCGGCGCGGTCGCTCTCGCGGCGGCGCTCTCCTCCCTCGTGGGAGCGCTCATCGGCGCCTGGATCTACGGCGCGCCCCTGCCGCTGGTCGTGTCTCCGGTCGCGGCCCTGGCCTGGCTGGCGATCGCGCTGCTCGGGAGCGCCGCAGCCAGCGCCTACCCGGCCAGCGCCGCCGCGCGGCTCACCATCCGAGAGACCCTCGCCTACGCCTGACGCGCCTGAAGGAGCATCTCTGTGGTCCAAAGACTGGCCCTCATCGCCGCTATCGTCGTCGCGGCGTTGGTCGTCGCCCGCGCCTACCACTTCTGGTGGCCGAGCCTCCTGCAGGCCCTGCAGGGCATGCACGGGATGCGGTAGCACCGACCGTCCGTCTGGTGCTTCGGCCGACGCGCGCGTCCCTGGCGTCGGACCCGCCGCTTACCGGCCGTGTTGATCGCGGTCAAAGGGCGAGCCCCCGTGCTCGCCCCCTGGCCGCGCGGCTCATCGGGCCTTGCGGGCGACGACCTCCTCGATGAACCCCCACTTGGAGCGGTCGCAGCGCTCGACGCGGAAGCCGACCGCCCCGAGGTGATCCAGCGGGTCGCGCAGCAGGTGGTCACCAACCAGCCGCGCCAGCGGCTCCAGCAGCCGCTGCACCCAGCGCACCGGCGCGACCGGGCTGCGGACGTGCTCGAGCAGCAGGAGCTGCCCGCCAGGCCGGAGCACCCGGTACGCCTCCGCGAGCGCCCGCCGCTCGTCCGGGATCGTGCACAGGGCGAGGGTCACGACCACGGTGTCGAAGCAGCCGTCCGGGAACTCGAGCGCCTGCGCATCGCCAACCCGGAGTTCCACCGCGCGGCCGAGCGCCTGTGCCCGCCGCCCGGCGATCGCCAACATCGCCGGGCTCACATCGATACCCGTCACCTGCGCGTCGGGCGGGTAGCCCGCCAGGTTCAACCCCGTGCCGACCGCCAGCTCGAGCGTGCGGCCGCGTGCACGGGAGCAGACCATCTCGCGGCCGTCGCCCAGCAACAGCCGGTCGAACGGCCGCATCCAGCCGTCGTAGCTCTCGGCGGACCTGTCGAAGAAGCGGCGCACGCGCTCGGTCTCGCACGCCGCCCCGGCTTCAGGCGTCATGTCCCTCACCTCCCTGTTAGTCAGGCGCGTCGACACCCCGAGCGGCCGAACGCGCGCCGGTACTGCGGGCACTGCATGCGTGCCTCGTCACTCCTGCCGGCCGAAGGCCGGCGGGCACCTGGAAGCTCACTGTGCCGTCCGTCACCGTCGCCGCGACGCGGTAGCGCCGGCGAAGCTCGCCCGCCGCGGCGTGGCCGTCCGCCGTGTTGACGGTGATCAGGACGCTCTCGCCGCGCCGGTCCCACATCTCCACCAACGTCAGGAGCTCGCGCAGGCGCTGCTCCCGCACGCCGGCCGGCACGCCGTAGGCGTATGCGTGGAAGCGCCGGTTCTGCGCGGCGCTCAGCGCCTCGTGCACCGTCGGCTGCTGGAAGACCAGCCCGATCGAGCGCCGGACGTCGCGGCGCCGGCACACCACATCGAAGCCGTTTGCGGTCGCGCTCCCACCGCTCGGCCGCAGCAGGGCACACAGCATGTTGATTGCGGTCGTCTTCCCGGCGCCGTTCGGCCCCAGGAACCCGAAGACCTCCACCGCAGCCACCGCAAAGCTCACCCCCTTGACTGCTTCGGTCCGCCCGAAGCGCCGGGCCAGGTCGCGCACGTCGATCATCGGCGCTGCGTGCGCCCCATCCGAAACGGCTATCATATACGAGAGCATACAACATTGTGAGGCAGCTACACAATAGAGTGCCTGCTGTATCCGGGACCGATGCCGGCGCCGCCCTCGAGCGCCTGTTCGAGCTTGCCGTGCTGCTGACCGACGCGATGGAGCTGGGGCTCGCCGAGCGCGGGCTGACCCGCGCCCGGGCCGAGCTGATCTGGCGCCTGCGCGAGCGGAGCCCCATGACGCAGCGCGAGCTCAGCCAGGCGGTAGGCTGCACCCCCCGCAACGTGACCGACCTCGTCGACGCGCTCGAGGCAGCGGGAATGGTGGCGCGCGGGCCACACCCCACCGACCGCCGGGCGACGCTGGTCCGCCTGACCAAGCAGGGGGAGGCCGCCGCCGCGCAGATGCAGGCGGAGTACCAGAAGCTCGCCGCTAGCCTCCTATCCGACCTGTCCGAGGCCGAGCTGACCACCTTCGTTAGGATCGTTGATCAGGCGCTCGGTCGACTGTGCGAGGCCGGCCGCGGTCCTTAGGGGAGCGGCCGCGAGCGGCGGAGCCGCCGCGCCGACGATGGTCGGTCAGGGGAGCCGGGAGAGCACTGATGCCAGGTAGCCGCTGTCGCCGGCAGCGAGGGCGGTCAGCGCCCGGTAGGGCTGCCACGTGGTGAAGTCCTCCCACCCGTCCCAGTGCGCGAGCCAACCGTTCATCGACCACAGCTGAAGGAGGACGGCGTAGCCGAGCAGCCGGTCGGCTGCCCCTGGTTCCCGCAGGGCCGGGAGGACGGCCCGCGTCACGGCGGCCTGCAGCCGGCGCCGTCCGGAGCCATCCGGGTCCGGTAGGTGATCCGGTTCCTCGCGGGGAGCGTAGACCTCACGCAGCATCTCGTTCGCGTCCAGCTCGACGGGCGCGATCACGGCGAACTCGAAGTCGAGCAGACACGAGACGTGGCCCCGGTGCCAGAGCGCGTTCTCGATGCACAGGTCGCCGTGGTTCAGCACTGGGCGTCCCGTGGAGAGAGTCTTCCAGAAACGGTCCAAGGTGGCCCGGAGCACCGCCGACTGGGCAGGTGCCAATACGCTGCGCGCCTCGAGTTGGCGGACCTGGGTGTCCGCGGCCGGGCGGCTTCCGGCGTAGAAAGGCGAGTCGGGCCGGGCATGCCGCTCCGCCTCGGCCCTGTCTACTGTATGGACCGCCTCGGCCTTCTCCCAGAGTTCGACCAGGGCCCGCGCCCGCTCGTCCCAACCGCGGTCGGGCCACGCCCGGCCGAGGTTTGTGCCGGGCGCTTCCTCGGCCAGCATCCATTCGTGCCCCGCGGCAACGCCGCTATCGACGATCCGTGGGTACCCGACTTCGGGTGGGAGGAGCGCGGCGAGCTGCGCCTCGCGGAGCAAGTCCCCGGATCCAGGCGCTGCTGCCACCCGGATCGCAAGTCCGCCGGCGAGCCAGGTGAGGTTCGACCAGCCGCCGGCACGGCGCGCCGTGCGGATGTCCACGCCGTGGCGGGCCAGGATCTCGCCGGCAGTGGCGGTGACCCGCGCCACTACGGCCGGATCGCGATGCTCGTCGGCGGGGTTGGTTCCGGGACCTAAGGCTGGCTCAAGCTGACGCGTCATGTGGCACCGGGCAGCCCTTCCACATATTCCTCATAATCACCAAATACTCCTGATAATCGCCAGTTACGTACATCACGGACCTGCGTTCGCGGACGCCGCGGCAGGGCCGCTGGTGTGGCGGCGCGCATTCGTATCAGAGGTAGGCAATGCCCGAAAATGACAAGTCGATGCAGTCGCAGATGCGGCGTGTGCCACGTGGCGGCCAGCCGAGCGAGGCGGCAGCGCCAGCGTCGTCCTCGGCGCTGCGCCAACTGACCAAACAACTGGGGTATGCGGTTCCGGGTTTTGCCGAACGGTACGATGCTAGCGCCAACTGCCGCTGGTTCATCGGCTACACCGTGCGTCACGGGATCAGAGCCTGAAGCCGTCCGATCCCATCTTGCCCATAACCGCCGGCTCACGCAGGGAGAGACACGGTCCCTCCAGCCGTCCGGCTCAGTCTCCCATGGTGCGCCGGTGTCGCCAGACGTGGCGACTGGCAAGTGGAAACTTTTAGGGGTGGGGAGCGGTGGGGAGGAACCCTAGTTGGTATCGGTTACACTGAGGCTATGCCTTCACCCTTTCCGGGGATGGACCCGTACCTCGAAGGCGACCTCTGGCAGGAGTTCCACGAGCGGTTAGCCGGAGCGATCAGCGCGCGGTTGATGCGCCTCCTGCCGCGCACGTACGTCGCGCTCTTAGCGAAGCGGTACGTGCTCGATCGGTCCGCGCTGGGTATCGTGGCCCTGCGGCCCGAGCAGGTGACGCGCGTCGTGTACCCGGACGTCCACGTGGCCACGACAGCGCCGGTGAGCGCGCCGCCAACCGCTGGGAGCGCCGGTGGTGCAGTCGCGCTGGCGGAACCGGCGGTGGAACTGCCCAGCGCGCTGCCAGAGCAGGTGCCACTCCTTTCGGTGGAGGTGCGGGACGTAGCGCAGCGCCGGTTGGTGACGGCGATCGAGATCCTGTCGCCGGTGAACAAGGAGGGCGACGGGGCGCGCGAGTATGACGAGCGGCGGACGGCGCTGCTGGAGACGCGCACCCACCTGCTCGAGATCGATCTCCTGCGGCGCGGGCAACGGGTGCGGCTCCTGGGTGAGCCGCCCCCGGCGCCGTGGTACGTGTACTTGAGTCGCGTCCAGCGGCGGCCGCTCACCGCAGTGTGGCCGGTACCCCTGCGGGCGCGGCTCCCTGCTGTGCCCGTCCCCCTACTCGAACCCGATCCCGACGCGCCGCTCGATCTCCAGGCGGCGGTGGATGACTGCTTCGCGATTGTGGGCTACGAGCGCCTGCTGGACTACACCGGTCCGCCACCTCCCCCACCGCTCCCCCCGGAAGACATGGCGTGGATCGAGCAGGTGCTGCGCGCTGCCGGGTACCGGTAATAGTCACCAACTTGACACATCGCACGGTTGCTCTTCGGGGTCTTGCAGCGCGGGGGTCAGTGCTGCTGCGGCCGTGTATTCCCAGGTGAACAACCGGGGCGAATCACGGCCCAGTCAAAGCGAATTGGTATCACACGTGCTGCCCGACTCGTCTACTGGCGCTCCCGCGTCATGCCAGAAAAGTGGCCTGGACTTGCGGGATGCTCCGCTCAGTTCGGCACGACGCGCGGCGGGAGGCGGCCCTCGGTCTGTAGGACTTCCTGCAACAGCAGCGCGATCAGGTCGGCGCGGGCGGCGCGGCAGGCGGGGTCGTCCCAGCGGTTCGTGAACTCATCCGGATCGGCACGCAGGTCGTACAACTCGCCGTAGGCACGGCCGGCGTAGACGGTCAGGCGCCAGTCGGACGTGCGCAGCGTCTTGAGGTGCAGCCCGGGGTTCCAGCGCCACTCCGTTTCCATCAGGACGTGCGGCCGCGCCGGCGCCTTGGCGCGCAGCGCCGGCACGAGCGAAATGCCCTGCACGTCCGGGAGGATTCCCTCGCCCGTGAGCTGGCCGGAGGCGTAGCGCTCCGCCTGCGGCGGCCAGGTGGTGTAGGGCACGCCGGCCAGGTCGCAGATCGTGGGCGCGATGTCGCACTGGCTAACGAACTCGCCCACCACGTGCCCGGCGGGGAGGGCGGGTGGGTAGCGCACCAGCAACGGCACGCGGGTGCAGCCGTCGTAGTGCCACGGCCCCTTGCCGTCGAGCCAGTGGTCGCCGAGCAGCTCGCCGTGGTCGGCAATGACCACCACCACTGTGTTGTCGAGCTGTCCGGTTTCCTCCAGCGCTGCCAGGATGCGCCCCACGTTGTAGTCGGCCAGCTCGGTCATCGCGTAGTAGATCGCCTTGCGCACCGCATCGGCCTCGTCGGTTCGGTTCTGATCGGCGAGGTGCCCCGCGCCGTACGGCCGCCAGGCGGCCCCCTCACGCCAACCCGGCTCGTAGGCGTCG
Source organism: Chloroflexota bacterium (assembly GCA_016199265.1). Lineage (GTDB taxonomy): Bacteria > Chloroflexota > UBA11872 > UBA12225 > UBA12225 > JACQGX01. Next base: position 8,159 of record JACQGX010000036.1, read on the forward strand.
GGCAGGTCGCAAAAGTGGGGCGGCTTGTCTGCTAGCTCGCCGCGCCGGCGCCGCGGCGCCGGCATCGCCGCCGGGTCATAGCGGCCGGCGTACGGCGGCGGCGTGCAGAGGGGTGGGTGAGGATCGGGGAACGAGGCGCACAGGAAGAATGGCGTGCGCCCGCCCGCCTCATGGGCGCTCCTCCTTCCGGTGCCACCGCTGCCGCCGCCGGTGGGATTGCCGGGAGCACCGGCGGCGTGCCGCCGGATGAACTCGACCGAACGGTCGCCGATCCAGGTGGAGGCGTGCAACTCGATGGGCAAGGCGGACTTCCAGGCGCCGCCGGGCAGCAATTCAAGCGCGTGCTCCCGCTCGAGCAGCTTCACGGCTTGTGGGTGCTCCGCATGGAGCCAGGTGCCGTAGTGGCCGCAGGCCCGGTTGTGGCCGCACGTCAACTGCGCCTGCTGGAAGCCGTAGTAGGGGCCGTGCCAGCCGTCCTTGCCGCCGGCGGCGATGGCCTCTGGCGTGTCCCACCCGCCGATGTACGAGTCGGGCGACTCGAGCAGGTGGTGAACGTCCAGGTGACCCTTGCCGACAATGCCGGTACGGTAGCCGTGGTGCGCCAGCACGGTGGCCAGCGTCGTGGTGTCGGGCGGGAGGCGCACGCCGTTGTCCCACAGCCCGTGCGCGTGCGGCCAGCGGCCGGTGAGCACACTGGCGCGGGCGGGCATGCAGATGGGGCTAGACGTGTACGCCCGTTCGCACCTCACCCCCTCACGCGCCAGGCGATCTAGGTTGGGTGTTTGCACGACCGGATTGCCATACGCGCCGACGGCGTCCCAGCGCAACTGGTCGGCCATCACCAAGACGACGTTGGGGCGGGTGGCGCCGGTTGCGGACGTGTTCGGGCCTATCATCGTGCTCCCTGCGCCGGTTGCGCGCCGAAGGCCTCCCGCATGTCCTTGACAGAGCCGATGGCGAAGAACCGGCCGATACTCGAACTACGCCGCGGCATCAACCGCGGGCGTTGCGCCACCATTCTACACCACTGGCTCAGGAGAGCCGTCACACCCGGTGTAAGACTCAACTGCCATCGGAGCGTGCGCCTTGCCGGTGTACCGGGCGCATATAAGCCCCTGGCGAATAACTCGTCGGGCGCCTGTAAAGGTGCGCGGGAGGGTACGAGCGGCCCGATCCGGCGCATACGGCAAGCAGTCGGCGACGTGCTTCCGACAACTGATGCCCGGCAGGAGTCTCACCAAGCCCAGGTCAAAGTCCAAAGTCCAAGGAACGCTGCATCTGGCGGTTGACCCTAGACTGTGGACCCTGGGTGCGGACTGAGTGTAGAGTTTCTGAAAGGCAGGCGGAACAAGAATATGCGCTACGGGATCGACATCACCAATCTCGGCGACCACGCGGACCCGCGCAACGCCATCCGGCTGGCGCAGACGGCCGAAGCCGCCGGGTTGCCGCATGCTTGAGGGAGAGATGACTACCGGCCTCTTGGCCGCGCCCATCGTGGCTCTGGGTGTCGACGTCGCACCCGATGGGACACAGGTGGCGCTCATCTACCTCCCCGTCGGCGAACAGGGGCAGTTCGGGCGCGTTGCGGGCGAGCTAGCCGAGCCGGAAGCGGCTCGGCGTCACCCGGATCGCGACTGAAAAGGCCTGCGCGAAGCCCTCCGGCGACATGCCGATGCGCGCGATACCGGCGCGGTACTTCTCGACCATTGCTGGCACTGCGGTCGCCGGCGGCGCGTCCGGCACGATCTCGGCCGTTCCCTCCACACGCACGATCTGGATGCCATGCGCATCGGAATTGAGGTTAAGCGCGACCCGCGGATTGCGGGCGATGTTCTTCAGTTTCGGCTTGGCAGGGCGGGAATACATCAGGAACGTCCGGCCGTCCCAGAGGAACCAGACCGGCACCGACTGTGGCTGCCCGTCGGCACGGACGGTCGTCAGCCAGATGATCTCCTCGTCACGTAGGCGGTTCTCGACCTGCCGCCCCTGCTCGTTGGTTGTATCTAGCATCGGTTCTTCACCAGTGTCTTCCGGAGCTCGGTCACCCAACGAGACATCGAGCTCTATCGAGATTCCACGCCATGCACGTTGAAGAATACACTACCTGACTATCCCAAACATCATCGTGCGGCTTCGTCGCGGGCGGCGTCGCGGACGACGGGCGCAGCCACTACGTCGCCGGCTCGGACGACTAGACCTTCCCTGGCTGTATGGCCTGTGGCGCTACGCGCGGAGCGGGATCGCTCCGCACGCGGCGCGGCGCGAGATCGAGGCGCTGCTGGTGGACGTGTCGCGCGCGGTGGAGGCGGCGGGCTGGTGGATGCCGTGCGACCGGGAAGGATTCGGCCACCGCGGCACGTGGGCGCACGCGGACTTCGTCCATGCCCCGCGCGCGCTGTTCGCGTTGCGCGCGCTGTACGACCTCACCGGCGACGGCCGCTGGCTCGAGCGGTACCGCGACTTCGACAACGACGAGGCGACGCCGTTCGCGCTGGACTGGCGGTTCCTGAACGATCTCTGGCGGCCGCAGGCGCGGATCGAGGAGACGGTGGAGCTGGGGAACCTCCAGCGGGCGGCGTGGCACCGACGCAACCCGCGCCGGGTCTACGAGGCAGACCACATGCGCGAGCCGCTCTTCGCGGCGTGGACGGTCGTGCTCTCCGGAAACGCCGAGATCCTGGTGCCGGCCGAGGGAATCGTGGCGGCGGCGCTCCGCCACCACCGGTGGGAGCGGCTCTACACGGCGCTGTTCTTCATCGCGGAGTGCGCCTACTACGAGGGAGCGCTCAACGGTCTGTGGGACACCGGCGGCGCACCGGCCGGCAGCGCGGTGGCCGCCGCGGTGGCCGCCGGTTAGCGGCACGAAAGCCCAGACGACGCTCAGGCTGCCCTCACTCGCTCCGGCCCAGGTACCTGTCCCTCCCCAGCACCAGCGCCCGCAGCTTGGTATCTGCCACCGAACAGGGCAGCGTCCACATGCCGCAGTTGGGGTGGGCGTTCGGCACGAGGATACATTGCTCACGACAACTGTAGCTACCTTGCCGCCCTCGGACATAAGTTCGCACATAAGTTTGGACATAGTTATGGACGCAAAGTTTTGAGTGATTTCGGTCATCCGTGCACAAGTGAATCCCTCATCTGGATTCCCTGCGCTCGTTCTTGGCGAGTTCCGCCTCCAGTTGCTCTACCGTCGGTAGGCTATCCTTTAGCCGCTCCGGTAGACGCTCCGTGAGGCGATACGCCGAAACGCCGATCGGCTTCCGGGTGTCCCGGAGCGCGTACTCGACCACGAGCCGGTTCTTTTCCTTGCAGAGGATAAGGCCGATGCTTGGCTGATCGTCCTTGTGACGCAGGAGGTCGTCAACGGCCGAGAGGTAGAAGGTCATCTTCCCCGCGAACTCCGGCTTGAACCGCTCCATCTTGAGGTCGATGACCACGAAGCAGCGCAGGCGCAGGTGGTAAAAGAGGAGGTCGATGTAGAAGTCCTCGCCGGCCACTTCGAGGTGATGCTGCTCACCGACGAAGGCGAAGCCGGCGCCCAGCTCTAGGAGGAACTTGCGCAGGTGGGCGAGCAGGTCCTGCTCCAGCTCCCGTTCGCGGGCATCGACGGCCAGCGTCAGGAAGTCGAAGTTGTAGGGGTCCTTCAGTACCTGCTGCGCGAGGTCGGATTGGGGCGGCGGCAGTGTGGCCTGGAAGTTGGTGATGGCCTTGCCCTGCCGCTGGATGAGGCCCGACTCGATCTGGTGGACCAGCACGGCGCGCGACCAGCCGTGTTCGACGGTCTGCCGCGCGTACCACAGGCGCGTGGCGGGGTCCTTGATCTTCTCAAGGAGGATGATGTTGTGCCCCCAGGGTATCGCCGTGACGTCTGCTGGCGGAACCGCAACGTCCAAATCTCGCACAGGCTGTGCGAGATTTGAGGGACCCGACGGTTCTCCCACAGGCTGCACGAGAACCACCTCCGTCCAAGCCAGGTAGAAGGCTCGCATCCGCCAAATGTTGGAGGGCGAAAACCCATCCATTCCCGGAAACGCCCTTTGCAGGTCTGCCGCCAGCCGATCGACGACAGACTTTCCCCAACCAGCGGTTCTCTGTCGCTCGGCAATCGACCTCCCGATATGCCAGTACAGCGCGATCAATTCCCGGTTGACCGAGACGGCGGCCTTGAGCTGCGCGGCACGGATGCGCTGCTTCAACTCATCCAGCAGCGCCGGATAGCCGGCGGGGAGCCCGATCGTTCGCGCAACGGGACGTCGCATGATGTCGGCCTTCACCGTTTCGCCGCGACGACCGTGTCGTTCAGCACCCATACTCGAAGCCTCTCAGCTTGTGTTCCGTTCCCCAGAACGACCATGCTGCCGCCAACACCAGCGTCGCATGCACGGCAGCCGGTTCCGTGTAACCGGCTGCCGAATGCGCGTATTTTACCGCAAGTCGCGCGCGTACACGCAACCAGGTGTCTATGTGCCGTTTCTGCAGAACGAATTCCGCGGGCCACGCGGTGCGTTGGCTGCCCTCACTTGCTCCGACCCAGGTACCTATCCCTCCCCTGCACCAACACCCGCAGCTTGGCGTCGGCAACGGAGCGGGGGAGCATCCACATGCCGCAGTCGGGGTGGACGTACTGCACGCGGCCAGGGCCGAGGACGCGTTCGGCGTGGTCGAGGCGGCGGGCGACCTCGTCGGAGGACTCGACCTGGAGGTCCTTGATGTCGATCACGCCGAGGCCGACGCCGATACGGGGGTCGAGCTCCTTGAGGTATTCGAGCTCGGCGTAGCCGCGCCGGGCAAACTCGAGCACCACGTGGTCGACGTGCAGCAGATTGAGGAAGCCGACGAGCTGCTGGTAGTGGCCCTTCTGGATCGTTTGGCCGCCGTAGTTGCCGAAGCAGAGGTGGAGCGCGCGCTCGCGCCCCTCGGGCACGCCTTCGAGCAAACGGTTCATGGCCTCGGCCGCGATCTCGCCGTCCTCGGGGTGTCCGGCGAGGTTAGCCTCGTCGACCTGAATCACGTCGGCGTCGACCCCGGCGACCTGTTCACGCAGCACACCGGCTAGGGCCAGGCTGAGCTGGTGGCGGTCGCCGTAGTGGCGGTCGAGCAGGACCTTGGCGAGCATGTAGGGGCTGGTGACGGTGAACTTGACGCGGCGATCGGTCAGCGAGCGCAAAGGACGGGCGGCGGCGCCCAGGTCGAGGGTGCCCGGGCCGAGTGCGCCGAGCACGACGGCCGCCGGCTCGGCGCGGTAGGCCATGCCCTGTTGGCGGGCAAACGCTTCGGCGTCGGCAGCGGTAACGCGCGTGCTGATCCCGTCCATCTGGCCGACGAAGTAGTCGATCATCCCGTTGGTCTCGGGATGGTTGACGTCGAAGCGCGACAGCTCGCCGTCGCTGACGACGTCGACGCCGGCAAGCTCTTGGGTGCGCACGACGACGACGGTGGCGTCGCGCCGGTGGTCGCGCGTCGGATAGGCCCGCAGCCATTCGGGTGTGGGATAGCTGCCGACGACGGTGGTCTGGATGGTGGAGGTGGGAGCGGCCATGGCAACGATGGTAAGCGGGCGCCGGTGTCGCGATCAACTCGGCGCCCACACGGCGGCGCCATTGTGACGAACGTGCGAAGGATTCGTGACGAAATGCGTACATCGTCACAGCATCTGCCCGCCAAAAGTACTATAGTTCCTTGACGACACCGATGGAGGTGATGTACCTTGATTGTGTGGCGAAAGCGCTACGGAAAGAAACGGCGTAGAAAGGGGAAGCGCATATGCGTCGGCTCGTAGTTTCGGTCTTGACGATGGTCATGCTTCTGACTGCCCAGGTGCCCGCGGCAGGCGCGATGCCGAGGTGGTGCGAGGACGATCCGCCGGTAAAGATCACCACACTGAGTGGCTCGAAGGTCGTGTTACACGTCACGAATTACGGACTAATGCCAGACGATCCCAAGCGCGCCCGGGATGTGCTCAAGGCAGTCAAGTCGGCAGTCGTGTGGCATACGGTGGCGCCGACGGAGGACCGGCGTGGTACGGACGTGACGGTATACGTGCTGATTCGGAGTCCCGTGTTCGGCGGGCCGTTCGAGACGCGGAGCATCGTCCACCAGCAAGCAAACAAACCTGAGCCGGTGCTGGCGGAGGCATACGGGATGAGCGGCAGCATCATGGAGATGAGGCTCCGGCTCGACGTTCCGTAGGCCGGATACCCGTCGTCGCGTAAGAGCACCATACTCAGTTTGCACTTTGCACTCGGTCTAGGACGTCCGCATGCGCAGACAGCTACCACTCCGGGCCAGGCTTTACGTCTGGGCAGTAGTGGCCTGCGCGGCGGGCTTCCTTGCGTTTTGGCTCCACGCGTGGCGGGGCCCCGCGCCGCTTGAGCTGCCCAACCTCGGCCTGGTCGGGTTGCTCCTCGTCTTGGCGATGGTCGCCAGCCATTTTCCGCTCCGTGTGAGCCGCCAGTACGAAGTAGAGGTTACCAACGCGGTGCACTTCGCGTGCCTGTTGCTCTTTGGTCCGGTGGCGACGATGCTGGTAGCAGGTGTCAGCATGTGTGCCGGCCAGGTGACGAGTGGGCTCTGGAATCACTGGCGGTCCGGCAAGCTGACCCCCAGCGTACAGAACGTCCTATTCAACACTGCTTACGCGATCATCTACGCCGGCTTCGGAGGAGCGGTGTACTACACCTTCCTCCCACAGAGCGCACCAGCGCCGCTCGGGCGCATCGAAAACGTCTGGGCCATCCCGGCCACTGCTCTGGCCATGTACCTCACGGGGCGGCTGTTGGTTACGACCATCATCGGACTCAAGCTAGGTCGTAATCCACTGCAGTTCTGGCTCGCGGACTGGAAAAGAGAGGCGCCGCAGGAGGCCGGGCTCTTCTTGCTGGGGCTCGTCACCGCCCGGACGGCCAGCCATGATCCATGGATTCCTCTTGTCATGGTGCTGCCGGCGGCCATTATCTATCTCTCGCTCAAGCGGTGGGTCCAGCTCGTCGAGCAGACGATCGCGGCGGTCGAGGCGCTGGCCGACGTGGTCGACCGGCGCGATCGGTATACGTTCGAGCACTCCAAGCGCGTGGCGGCGTATGCCGAGCAGATCGCGCGCGCGATGGGCGTTCCTGCCGGCGAGGCAGAGACGATCCGGCTGGCCGCCCGCGTCCACGATCTGGGCAAGATCGGCGTGCCCGACGCCGTGCTCCTGAAGCAAGGGAGACTCACGCCGGAAGAATTCGACGAGATGAAGCGCCATCCACAGATCGGGCACGACATCCTCTCACGCTTTCCCGAGTACCGCCGCGGACGCGAGCTCGTGGTGCGGCACCACGAACGCTACGACGGCCGCGGCTACCCCGACGGGTTGGCGGGGAACCGCGTCGCGCTGGGTGCGCAGATCATCGCGGTGGCCGACGCGTTCGACGCGATGACGTCCGACCGGCCGTACCGAGCCGCGCTCTCGCTCGGACAGGCCACGGCCGATCTGCGCCGCGGGAAGGGTACGCAGTTCCATCCGGCGGTGGTGGAGGCGTTGGAGCTTGTTTTGGCTCAAGAGCGCGGCCCTGCGCCGCACGACGCCACGCAGGCGCCGGTACGACGACTGGCACCCAGCGGCGCCTAAACCAAGTGCAAAGTGAAGGTACCTGTGGGTTCCACTTGGATTCGGTTTAGGACGAAAAACAGAAACCACAGATGCACACAGATGCACACAGATGGTCCAGGAAGAAGCTACGCGGCGGCAGCGCTAGTGGGCCGCTTTGGTGAGGCACTGGTAGCGGTCCATAATGGGACGTGGTGACCATCGGACTGATTACTTCGGCGCTGGAGCTGGCGCTGTGCTCGGGCGCGGTGACGTGGTGCGCCTACCTGGCTGCGGCCGGTGACGGTGGTGGCTGGCGCGTGGTGGCGAGCGCCGGTCGAGACGCACCGGCAAAAGGGTCGGAGTGGCCGAGCCCTGAACCCCCGGCGCCGGTCATCGGTCGTGGGCTTCGGATGCGTGCCGAACGCCACAGCGGCACTAGCAACAGCGGCACCGGCGACAGCGGCACCGGCGGTGCCGGCCGCGGCGAGGACGCGGTGTGGGTCGCGCCGGCGGCTGCACGTTCGGGGGGCGGGCGGGCGGCGGCCGTGCTGGAGGCGCTGGCGGCGCATCTCTCGGTGCTGCTCGAGGCGGCGAGCGCAGGCCACCCGGAGCTGGCGACGGATCAGGTGACGGGGCTGCTCACGCGCGGCGCGGTGATGATGCGCCTGGCGGTCGAGGTGGCACGCGCGCAGCGGCACGGCGGCAGTCTCTCGGTGCTCTTGTGTGAGCTGCACCTGCCGGCAGTCGAGAACGAGGCGGCCGCAGTTGGCGACGCAAGGCTGTTCGCCACGGGAGCCACGCTGCGGCGGCACCTGCGGCAAATGGACGTCGCCGGGAGATACGAAAGGCGCACGTTCCTGGTGGTGCTGCCGGAGACGACGGCGGAGCAGGCGCTCGACGCGGGGGCGCGGCTGGCACAGTTGATCGAGCACGCGGTGGCAGAGGCGCAGCCACACGCCGGGATGCCGGCGAGTGGACTGGTCGACGCCACTCATACGTCGGCGGACGAGCCCGGCCACCTGCTACGGATCGGCATCTCGACGTACCCTACGCCGGCGAAGTCTGCCGGTGAAGTCGTCGAGCAGGCCGAGCGTGCGCTGGCGGCCGCACGCCGGGAGGGCGGCGAGGACTGGCTGCGACACTGGCTCGACGACCTGAACGAGCCGCGAGTGAGCGGCTTCCGGTGTGTCTGCGCGCGCTGTGGCCGGGTGTTCACGGTCGACTACCGGGCGCACCAACGGGCGAGGCGCTTCTGTTCGCACGCGTGCTATGTGGCGGCGCGGCGGACCGGCGAACACGCGCGCGACGAGGCGATCCGCGCGATGCGCGCCAAGGGACAGTCGCTGCGGGAGATTGCGCGGCGGTTTGGGATTTCGGCGGAGCGGGTACGGCAGATATGCCGGCAGACGTCCGCGGCGCCGCCGGCGCACGCGCTACAGTTCTCCGATCCGGATGCCGGAGCAGAGTCAATTAGAGACGAGGAGAACGCATAGCGTGCAAGCAGAACAACGTGGAAGTGTCGCCGGCCGCGTGCTGGTCATTACCGGTGCTGCGGGAAGGATTGGGAGCTTCTACCGGCAACATCTGCGAGAGCAGGGGGCAGTGGGCGACGGTGCGGCGCAGTGGCGGCTGCGGCTGGTCGACGTGCGTGCGCCGGAAGGCGTGCGGCCGGAAGACGAGGTGCTGGCCGGCGCAGAGGCTGGCAACCTGGCGGACCTAGACGTGGCGCGCCGGGCGGTCGCGGGTGCGCATTCGGTGCTGCACCTGGCGGCCGATCCGAGCCCGCGGGCCGATTTCTACGCGTCGTTGCTCGACCGCAACATCAAGGCGACGTACAACGTGCTGCACGCCGCGGCGGAGGCGGGGGTACGGCGCGTCGTGTTTGCCAGCTCGGTCAACGCGATCGGCGGCTACCCGAAGGACGTCCAGGTGCGCGCCGAAGACGTCGCGTGGCCGGGGAACGTCTACGGCGCGTCGAAGGCCTGGGGCGAGGCGGTGTGCGGCGCGTTTGTGGCGCAGAGCGAAGGGAAGCTCTCGGCCATCGCGGTGCGCATCGGCGGCGTGACGAGCCGCGAGCGGATTAGCTCCGGCCGGCAGCAGGGGTGGCACGCGATCGCGGTGACGTACGACGACCTCTCGCAGCTCTTCGACCGGTGCTTGAATGGGGCGCCGGACGTGACGTTCGCCGTCGTCAACGGGATCTCGGCCAATCGCTTCCTGCGGATGGACCTGGAATCGACCCGCCGCCGGCTGGGCTACCGCCCCAACGACGACGCCTTCGCCATCGCCGAAGCGCAGGGAACGTAAGAACCGCAGAGACGCAGAGAAGCACTGACGCAGAGAGGTGCAGAGAGATTAGCCACAGAGGACACAGAGAGCACGGAGAGGAGATCTTTGCGCTCAGCCATGCTCCTCTCTGTGAACTCTGTGCTGTCTGTGGCAAGATACTCCAGTTCTCTCTGCGCAATCTCCGCGTCTCCGCGTCTCCGCGTCTCCGCGTCTCTGCGTCTCTGCGTCTCTGCGTCTCTGCGTCTCTGCGTCTCTGCGTCTC
>JACQGX010000283.1 GCA_016199265.1 Chloroflexota bacterium
ACAGCCAGTGGCGGTCCCCGGAACGTTTGCCTGCACCCGTCGCACCAGTCGAGATTGACGGAGTGAGGTTGTAAGGTAAGATGGAACGGAGGAGTGTCGATCATGGCAGTGCGACCGCGGGCAAAACAGGGTCGGAGTAACGCGCCGGCGAACGGCGTCCAGACCGCGGCTGCGGAGGTGCATGACCGCGAGTTGGCCTGGATCAGCGAGCATCAGGAAGAGCTTTTCCCCGCGCACGCCGGGGAATGGATTGCCGTTGAGGGCGAGACGCTCATCGCTACGGCTAGCGATCTCCCCACGCTGATGCGCATCGCCAGAGACCGCGGTCATCCTCATCTATTCGTCACCCACATCCCCCTCGAGCCCATTCAGAACCTCTACGTGTGACGCCGCCCGCCCCGCCGCCCCTGCGTATCACCCGCGAGTGCTCCTACACCGTGCCCTTCCGCGCGATGGTGCTCGGCGAGCCGCCGCGACCCTACGTGCAGGTCTGGTTGGCGTACGCGGGCCAGCGCATCTTCACGAACGGTCTCGTCGCCTCTGGCGCCATGAACTTTCCCTCACCGTTCTCGGCAAGCGATTCGTGGCCACGGTGGACTTCGCGCACGATTGGAGCCCCGAGTTCGGGCTGCTCGGGATGCGCGATCTGTTTCATCACTTCGCCATCGGGTTCGACGAGCCGGGCCAGCGTGTGCTCCTGGAACCGCTGCCGTAGCGCGGCTCCATCTGCGGTCACGGTGCGGTCGCGGTTCAGCTAGACTTCGATCGGGTGACCGGTGCGCGATTCGGACGCGAGGCACCGGAAGCCAACTGGACAGGATCCGGATTCCTGGAGCTATAGATGGTCAGAAAGCGGTGCAGGGGCAAAGGCAGAACCAGCGTTATCTGATCGGTAGCAACCGCGGCGGGATCTACGGCTGAGTCGGACGCGCGGCGGTCTTTGGGATTGCCACGCGTGTCGAGGCGCCTTGAGCTACGCCGGCAGCCTGACCGAAGAGCGGGCCTGGCAGGACCTGACCCATGAAATCTGGCGGTGTAACCAGTTGTTCCGGATGTGTGACCGCTCGCCCTGAGCTTGTCGAAGGGCGCACTCCTCCTGGCATCCTGAACTTCTGATTGCACCCGAAATCTGGGAGGTGATTGCGCCGGGGCTGGATCTGCGTTATGATCGGATAACGCCTGGTGATGACGTGCGTTGAGTCCGTTATCGCCGCCCCGCGAAGTGCAAGGCCAGAGGCGGAGGATGACCATGGCCACCAACTCCACCACGGTGCGCCGCTCGCTCTACCCGCCCGAGCACCCGCGCAAGCGGGAGCGCTACTACTTCGACGACACGCTCGACGCGTACCCGCCCTACCACTTGTTCCGTGGGAAACCGACACCCGAGGCGATGGAGGCGGCGAAACGGCTCGCCGCCAAGCGTGGGTACCCGCCGCCGCACTTCCCGCCCGACACCGACGACGGCTATAAGGCGCCCGCACCGGCGGCGTCTTCGGCGAACGGTGCCCTCACCGAGCCGCCCAAACGGAGCGCCGCGCCGAGTAGGGCGAGAAAAAAGTAGGCCGGGGCCCGCGACGCAGTTCCCGGCCTCTGCCCGAGAGTGTCGCCCCTCCTTGGCTGTACGTCAAGGGGAGCCCGCTCGTCGACAAAGCCAGACCATCCGCGCTGCTGGCAGGGCAGCGGGCAAGGCCGCCGCTACCAGCTCGCTGGCTTGTGGATCGTGCCGTGCGCGTCGGTGAGGACCGGCGGGAACTGGCTGTTGCGGATGGCGTCCACGCGAATCTGGCGGAAGCGGGTGGCCACCTGCTGCAGCCGCCGGGAGCGGCCGCGGGGGCTGAGCACCGTGACGTGGCGCCCGAACTTCTTGCGGATGACGTGAATGGGTTCGGCGAGGTCCGAGTCATCCGAGATGACAACGGCGGCCTCGAAGTCGTTGTCGAACGCGTCGACCAGGAGGTACGTCGCCAGGTTCACGTCCGAGCCCTTCTCCTCGCTCTTCAGTACCTCCACGGTGCGCGGCCCGCCCGGCGGCGGGTGCGCCAGCGGCATGCGCACCGTGCTGGAGAGGAACTGGCCCAGGTGGACGGTCAGGTCGGGCACCGTCTCGAGCGCGCGCAGGTAGGCGCGCTGGCGGTCCGCCTGGCGGGGGTCGTGGGGCCGCGGGTGTACCAGGGCCGTGAATACGCGCACCCGGTTGATCAGGTAGTGCGCCGGCATCGACTGGCGGGCGAGTTCCGCCACGTTCAGCCAGCGGTAGGGGCCGTCCTTCAAGCAGGCGAAGTACAGGTTGAAGGCATCGACGTAGACGTTCGTCCTCACCACGCCGCTACCGCTCCTGCGGCGCGCCGCCGGTTCGTAGAAATGCAGACGCCCCAGCTCTCGCCGGGGCGCTGCCCCACCCGGCGAACCGAGTGGGGGGGTACACAACAATTATACACCACGACGCTCCTACTCGAAGTCGGCGCCTACCAAAGACTCGGTTCACAAACTGTGTTGGTCAGTTGATTCTGAGGCAAGTATGTCCGGCATCTCCAGGTTAGCGACGTCGCCGGCAGGGCGCCAAATTCTCCGACCAACACAAGATTGAACCGAGTCGTGAGC
>JACQGX010000281.1 GCA_016199265.1 Chloroflexota bacterium
AAACGGCGAAGCAGATCCTCGACGCCTGGTTCGCCGTCGAGGCCGCCGATCCCGAGGAGGCGGCGAACATCGCCCGCTTATCAGAAATCGAGCGCCGGTACAGCGCGAAAGTGTGAGTCGGACGATAGTCGGCGAAAAGTGAAACCGCCGATGAACGCCGATGAACGCCGATTGGTCTTGTGGGGGCGCGACCGATCGCGCCTGAGAGACACCACAGATGCGCACCAATAGACACCCACAGGGAGGAGTATGCGATGACGACGGGACTGGCGACGCAGGCGGAGAAGACGGTAGTACAGACGGACAAGGCGGCGGCGCCGATTGGGCCATACTCGCAGGCGATCGTGGCCAACGGCTTCGTCTTTGTGGCCGGCGAGAAGGGAATCGATCCGCAGACCGGCAAGATCGTGCCCGGCGGTATTGCCGCCGAGACGCGGCAGACGCTGATCAACATCCAGAACATCCTCGAGGCTGCCGGCTCATCGCTCGATCGTGCCGTCCAGACGTTCGTTTACCTGACAGATATCGGCGAATTCGCGGCGATGAACGAGGTCTACGCCGAGTTCTTCCGGGTCCAGCCTCCCGGCCGCACGACGGTCGCCGTCAGCGCCCTCCCGGCCGGCGCCCGCGTCGAGATCACCGTCACCGCGCTGGCCTGATCGATATCCTCGCCTGGGCAGCGACTCCCACCTGTTCGGGAACTCGGCCGAACTCCAGGGGCAGGCGCGGCGGGTGCCCGTCAAGTTCGTGCTCCCGGGACGGGACGGGGCCAGGCGATTGTTCCGGGCACGGGCGATGTGTCGTAGGGGCGTATGGCATACGCCCGCCCGCGACCCCTGGGCGTACGCCACACGCCCCTCCAAATCCCCCCGCATCCGGAACTTCTGCGAGCACCCGGGAGGGGACCGTGCCGGCAGCGGCACGCCGGCGCGGAGCGGACGGCACGACAGCACGACGCCTGGGCCCTCGCTCCCCGGACGCCGCCGTGTGGGGGCGCGGCGGGCGAGGGCCCGCCGGGAGCCCGGCCGGCGGCTGGGGCGGCGGAGCCAAAGTGAGACATATGGAGTGAGACAGCGGCCGCGGGACGGCGCCCGCGGCGGCGCGTGTCAAGTGGCTTGACACCGGAACCGTGTAGGATGCCCTCTCGTGGGCCGGCGCCGGAGCGGCGCGGGTCCAGTGACTAGAGAACGGAACCGTGTAGAATGCGGTTCCACCGGCGGCCGATTCTGTCTCACGTGGCACGGGGCGCGGCGCGCGATGGAGGGCCGCAAGGGCGGTGATGGGCTGGCCCCCGTGGACCATCGCGCCTGCATGGTTCTCGCACGCCCGGAGAATGTCCTAAGGGCGCTGTCAGTGGGCCAAGTCTTTCTTCTGCCTATGGAGGATGGCGCAGCCAAAGCCTTCTACACCCAGAACGGCTACTGCACCAGTTCGAAGATGGTGCTCATGGGGCATCGCTTGTGACCGCACCGGGGTGGACCAGTCGCGTTACTAAGTGCCGGCGCGACTGTGCGACGTCGATTTGGAGCAGAAGGTTGTCATGACGATGAAGGAACTCGAGGCACGCATCGCCACACTCGTGACCGGCTGGGGCCCGGTACACACGGATTGCCTTGAGGCTGAAACCGCAGTCCCCGACTATTGCACGGTGATTGCGTCTGAGGCGGTACTTGGGTGAGGCATGATCAACCATCGTCGTCCAGATACAGTTCCACGCGGTCTGTGGTCCAAGTTGCGACTCCGCTACCGAAGAAGTCCTGATCCTCGGTCCAGATGGGACACTCTAAGGTGAGCGCGAGCGCGACATAGGGCCAGTCCGCCTCGTCTCGCCCGGCTAGCCGCCTTCGGGCCTCTGCCTCATGGCCAGCATAGACTTCGTAAGGCACTGGCGTCACGAAGAGAGGCAACCTCGCCAGCGCTTCGTTCAGAAGCTGCGCAACCGTCTCTGCTGGCAAGCCCCTCCTGGAAAGGATCTGGGGCAAGTGGGCACGGATTTCCCTAAACGCCAGTTCCGGTGTCAGGAACGTGACTGTGTCGGCATACGCTTCAAGAAGCGATAGTACACGTATCCCCAACACCGCCCGTACAAGGATGTTGGCGTCCAGGACGATCACCTTACCCACGTGCGCGACGAGCCCGGAACTCACGCACCACCTCCTCCTCGCTCACGTCGTGCTCAGACAACAGTGCTTCGAGCTGCATGGCCGCACGCTTGAGCGCACGGACCTCCTGGTCGTCTACGTGGCCGCGCGCCGGCACGTAGTAGCCAACCGTCTGTCCGTCCCGGGTGATGGCGACCGGAACAGGAGAATCCAGGTACTCGGCCAGGTCCTCACGAAACTCCTGTACGCCGACTCGAATGAGTTGTCCTGTCACGGCTTGCCCTCACAACAAATGTGTACATACAGTGTACATCGGTTCAAATTAGGAACGGGAAGTGATCGTTCCACTGGGCGTGCCTGTTCCGGTTCCTCTCCTATTCGTGTTCGTGATGTGGAGGCATTGCTATGGCCGCAATCGATGTGGCCGGCCTGTCTAAGACCTATACGTTTCACCGTAAAGCGCCGGGGCTGCGCGGCTCGCTCCAGAGCCTGTTCCGGCGCGAGACTCTCCAAACCCGTGCCGTCGACGGGGTCACCTTTGCCATCGAGCCGGGCGAGATTGTCGGCTTCCTCGGCCCCAACGGCGCGGGGAAGACGACGACGCTCAAGATGCTTTCCGGCCTGCTCTACCCCAGCGGCGGGCAGGTCAGCGTGCTGGGACACACCCCGTTCCGGCGTGACCCCGCCTTCCTGCGCCAGATCACGTTGGTGATGGGGCAGAAGAGCCTGCTCTGGCACGACCTGCCGGCGCTGGAGATGCTGCTCCTGCACAAGGAGATCTACGACCTCTCGGATGCCGAGTTCTCCCGCAATCTGGCTGAGCTGTCCGAGTTGCTCGGCGTCGCGCACCTGCTGCGCGTCCAGGTGCGCAAGCTCTCGCTCGGCGAGCGCATGAAGCTGGAGCTAATGACGGCGCTGATCCACCGTCCTCGCGTGCTCTTCCTGGACGAGCCGACGATTGGCCTCGACGTGGTCTCCCAACAGCGGGTGCGCGACTTCTTGCGCCAACTGAACCGGGAGATGGGCACCACGATCTTGCTCACCAGCCATTACATGGACGACATCCAGGAGCTCTGCCCGCGTGTCCTGCTCATCGACCACGGTCGCCTACATTTCGATGGGCCACTCTCGACCTTGGTGGAGCAAGCCGCGCCGGACAAGTTGGTCACCGCCGTCTACGCCGAGCCGCTGGACGAGGCAGCGATCGCCAGCGTTGAGGCATTGGGCCAGTGCCGGCGTCAGGACACGCTTGACCCGCTGCGGCTACGCCTGCGGGTGCCGCGCCAGCACGTACCCGCAGTGGCGGGCCATATGCTCCGTCTGGGCCGTGTCGCGGACCTGAGCATCGAAGACATCCCGGTCGAGGAGATCATCCGGGGCATCTTCAGCCGGTCCACTGTCGGCGGGCGCTCGATGACCTCGGCAGAGGGTGCCGAGACTGTGGAGGTGGTGTCGTGAGTGTGCGGCGCATGGTGCGGCTGCTCGTGCACCTGGTGAAGATGAACGCCATGCTGACCATGGAATACCGCGTTGGCTTTCTCATGGTTATGGCGAACGGCGTCGTCATCCCGACCATCGCCCTCCTCGTC
The DNA here is from genome assembly GCA_016199265.1 of Chloroflexota bacterium. Lineage (GTDB taxonomy): Bacteria > Chloroflexota > UBA11872 > UBA12225 > UBA12225 > JACQGX01. The sequence goes on from JACQGX010000281.1 coordinate 3,692, forward strand.
TGGCTTGCCGTCGCCGAGCATGGCGTCGCCCTGCCGTACGACCACGATCAGTTCGTCACCTACTACGTCGTCATGAGCATGGTCGGGCTGGCGACACAGACGTGGGCCTACGAATACGTCGTGGAAGAGATCCGCTACGGCGATCTCTCCAAGTGGCTGCTGCGACCGGCACCGAACATCCTGCACTACGTCGGCAACAACCTCGGCGAGAAGGTGATCAAGGTCTGGCTGCTGATCCCCTTCTGGCTGGTCCTGGTGGCCATCTTCCGGCAGAGCATCCGGCTGCCGGCGGAACCCGCGCGCTGGGGGCTGTTCTTGGCAGCGCTCATTATGGCCGGGATCCTGATGTTTCTGATGGACTACCTCATGGGATCGCTCGCGTTCTGGCTGCAGGACGTCACGGGCGTCGTCGCCGTGGAACGGCTGCTCTACGGCCTGCTGGCCGGACGACTCGTGCCGCTGGCCATGTTCCCCAACTGGCTGTCGGGCCTGCTGGAAGCGCAGCCGTGGCGCTACGTCCTCTCCTTCCCGCTGGAGGTGCTCGTCGGCGCGCTCGACGCGCCCGCGCTTGCCCGCGGCTTCGCCTGGCAAGTGGCCTACTGCCTTGGCAGTTATCTCACCTACCGCCTTGTCTGGCGTTACGGCCTCCGTGCCTACGCCGCCACCGGAGCATGACGCATGCGCTACCTTCGTATCTGGCGCCGGTTCTTTGTCATGGCGCTGATGGAGCTGATGGAGTATCGCACCGGCTTTACCCTCTCAGTATTGGAGGGCATGGGGCAACTGGCGCTGCTGGTGGTCATGTACCTCGTCTTCTATCGGTTCACCGACGAGATCGCCGGCTGGACGGAAGCTGAAGCTCTCTTGCTGCTCGGGATCTTCTGGACGTTCGACGGCGTGTGGGGCTTTCAGTTCGCCGACGGTATCGGCCGTCTCCCCAGCCTGATTCGCAAGGGCGACCTCGACTTTCTGCTACTACGGCCAGTACAGTCGCAGTTCCTCGTCACCTGCTGGCGAGGTATTGGCATGAGAGCGCCGACCAAGATTGCCTCTGGCGTGTTCGTCGTGGTGTACGCCGGCAATGCCGCCGGCGTGCAGTGGAGTGCGACTGCCATTGCCGAAGCGGGCGCTTTTGCCCTCTGCGGCTTGGCCATCCTGTACGGACTCCGCTTCGCACTTTCCACGTTATGCTTCTGGGTCTTGCAGATCAGCGAACTGTACGAACTCTCGCACAATCTGTACACCACGGCGCGTTTCCCGGTGACGTACTTCGGCGAACCGGTCCGTTCCGTGCTGACCTGCGTGATCCCCGCCGCCTTCGTCTCCACCTTCCCGGCGCAGGCGCTGCTCGGCACCGTAGAACACGGGTGGCTGCCTGTCGGGCTCGTTCTCGCCGCCGGCGCGTTAGCCGGCACGCACCTCCTGTGGATCCGAGCCGTCCGCCACTATAGCAGCGCAAGCAGCTAGACAAGAGCGCCTCGCGCTCGGCATGCCCGGCTTCTGGGATGTCTATTCGGCTGTGTTCTCGGCGTGGGCTCGCCCGCAGGTCGTGCAGTTCGCCCTGCTTATTGAGCGGCGGGGAAACGGTGCTTGACGCGCAGCGGAGCATGTCCTATAGTCGCATTGTCAATGCTGCCCGTTTAGGCAGGAGCAGCCACTCACAAGCTCCGTTGCTTCCCACCGCTCTCGCCGGAGCACCGGCCGAGGGCCGGCGTGAGCTTGCCCCTTTTCCGCCGGTTCCCAAGCTGCGGCCGCCACTGGAGCCAAGTGCAAGCGGCTTCGCGCGGACCGCGTGGTCCCCCACAGTCGCCCCTATCTTCCTGGCACGCACGGTCCCGCCGGGCGCGATCACGATTCGGACACACTCGACGTCCGGTTGGACGTCCCGCATCTGCCCGCGTGTTCGCGTGTGCCGGGACCATCGCGGCTCGTTCGCCGTCCGCGGCCCACGTCTGGGCCGTGCACCCCAATGAGGGACGACCACCCCAGAAAAGGATCCAAAGGAATGAAGAAGATGCTGAACGTAGCGCTCCTGCAATTGATCCCACACGGCGATGATCTGGACGCCAACCGCGCCAAGGGCGATGCGTACTGCCGCCGCGCCAAAGCGATGGGCGCCGACATCGCCCTCTTCCCCGAGCTGTGGAGCATCGGGTTTACCTTCAAGCGCCCCGAAGAGACCAATAGACCACCGTCCGACCAAGCGAACCGGTCCGATGGGCATCGCGGGCCGAACGGCGCGCGCGACATGCACGAGGTCGACGCCGCCGAGGCTATCGACGAGGACCTATGGCGCGCGCCGGAGTTGTGGCGCCCCGGCGAGGCCGCGCCGGACGCCGGCCTGCGCGACGCGCTTGCTGCCTGGCAGGCGCTGGCCGTGCCGCGAGACGGCCCGTTCGTGACGCACTTCCGCCGGCTCGCCCGTGAGCTAGATATGGCGATCGCGATTGCCTACCTTGAACAATGGGATGGGCCGCCGCGCAACTCGATGTCGCTGATCGATCGCCACGGCGAGATCGTGCTGACCTACGCCAAGGTCCACACCTGCGACTTTGACCAGCCCGAAGCCTCGACGACGCCCGGCGACGGGTTCTACGTCTGCGACCTGGACACGGCGCAGGGCACCGTCAAGATCGGCGCGATGATCTGCTTCGACCGCGAGTTCCCCGAGAGCGCCCGGGTGCTGATGCTCAAGGGTGCTGAGATCATCCTCACCCCCAACGCGTGCACGCTCGAGCAGCATCGCCTGCGGCAGTTCGCGACGCGGGCGTGCGAGAACGCCGTCGGCGTGGCGCTGGCCAACTATGCCGCTCCCCAGAACAACGGTCACTCGGTCGCGTTCCACCCCGTCGCCTTCGACGCGCGCGGCTCCAGAGAGACGCTCGTGATCAAAGCGGGCGAAGCCGAAGGCGTCTACCTGGCGCGCTTCGACCTGGACGAGATCCGAGCGTGGCGGCGGCGCGATGGCTGGGACACCCCCTTCCGGCGGCCGCAGCACTACGGCATCCTGACGGCGCCCGACGTGGAGGCACACTTCATCCGGGTGAACGCCGCCGGCCAACGATGGGACCGCACACGGAGGCAGACATGATCGAGCGGCAGTAGGTGTAGAATGTAGTTGCAAATGTGCCCACATTAGGAGCCGCTCCATGCGTACGATCGGCAGTCGTGAACTCAAAGCGCACCTTGGTGAAGTGCTGCGTCACGTGCGCGAGCACCAAGAGGCGTACGTCGTCACCCACCGCGGGCGCGTGATCGCGCGCTTGGT
>JACQGX010000287.1 GCA_016199265.1 Chloroflexota bacterium
CACCGACGAAGGGGACCAGCCCCACGCCGTCGCCGCCTTGCCGGCTCTCTCCCTCAACCATGCCCGCAGTCTCTCCCCCTCAGCACCTACTTGTCAAGTGAGGCTGTAGTAGTAGGAGGTACATCAATGGCTCAGGTTTGCTCCCCAACATTGCCCGGCGAGTTGGTCTGGCCCACGATACGACGGTTCCTCCGCGTCCCGGAGCACCTGACCGGCAGGGGCGTGTGCATCGCGCTGGTCGACGGGAGCTTCACCTCGCATCCAGACGTGGCGTCGAACCAGACCAGGACGACGTTCCTCGTCAACACCGCCGAGTCGAGGCCGCGGCCGCAACGGCTCGAGCCGACGCCCGGGCCCGATTGGTTCGGCGGAGCGGCGCACGGCACGTGGGCCGCTGCCGCCGCCGCGGGTTCAGGAGCTCTTGCGGACGGGGTGTACACCGGGGTGGCTCCGGAAGCCGATCTGTTCCTGGTCGCCGGCTGGGCGCCCGGCCGGCCGCACGCCACTGCCGAGGAAGACCGGGTTGCTTCCCTCGAGTGGGTGCGCCGGCACCACCGCGAGTACGGCATTCGCGCGGTGCTTACGTCGCACATGAACCGAATCTCGCCGCTCCTGCCGTGGCAGCTCGACCCGCAGCGCCGTGTCGCCGAAGCCCTCGCCGCCGAAGGCGTGCTCGTGGTTGCCGGAACCGGCAATATGGTCGACGCCACGTGCGGCGTCAGCCTGGCCATGGCGCCCTCCGCGCTCGCCGTCGGCGGGGTGATGATCCCGGAGCACCGCGCCCATCGTAAGCTGGCTTTCAGTCCAGACGACAGTCCCCAGCCTGCCGCTACCGGCGCGATCGATGGCATCGATGGCATCGATGGCGGCGATGATTTCGAGCGTGCTGCGCCATACCACGGGTGTCACGGAACGCTCTTTGAGGGCAAGTGGGTCCCGCAGGTGCTGGCGCCCGCGGAGAACCTGGTGTTGCCGTACCTCAGTCTCCGAGCAGAGAAGTTACGCGCCCATTTCTACGCCGAGGTAGACGCGCACGTGGTGCCCATGGGCTACGCGCGAACCGAAGGCGCCTCGTTCTCTGGCCCGGTGGTGCTCGGCGCCGCCGCCTGCGTCTGGCAGGCGCACCCGGAGTGGCAGGCCGAACAGGTCATGGCGGCACTCGTCCAAACCGCCATCCACCGGCCACAGTGGGCCGCGCTCCGCGCTGGCCTGATCTCGATTCCCGATGCTATCGCCGCTACGCCGGCTCCGTTCGATGAAGAGCGGCACACGTATCCTCACGCGCGCTGGCAGGCGTGGCGGCAGCGGCCGGTGGGCGTCCGGCTGCGGGCGGTTCGGGCGGTTCAGGAGGGAGATGTCGAAGCGGGCCTCCAGGCGCTGCTGTCTTTTCTGCCGGAGCCTGCCCCGGACGAGGCGCCCGAGTCCGCGCGTGGCCTCGTGACGCACGACGATTTCCGCCTGCGTACCGCGGCGCTATGCGTGCTCGCCACCCAGCCGGCAGCGCTCTCCGGCGCCCTGCTCCTTCAGGGGCTCCACGACACCGATCCGCAAGTGCGCACGGCCGCCCTCCACGCGCTCGCCCGACGACCGGACCTGTGGGGCGACCTGACCCCGGCACTCGCCGACGCGGTGAACGATCCGCACGTGGACGTACGTTACCAGGCGCTGCGGCTGGCGCTGGACGTACACAACTCTCGTCTCGTGCCGGCGCTGATCGCCGGGCTGGACGACGATCTGCGCCTGGGAACCCTGAACTTCTTCGCCCGCTGCCGGGCACTCACGGCAATTACTGAAGTGGAGATCCCGCAGCAACCGCCGTGGACCTTCGGCGAGTGTCACTACTCCGAGCGCCGTCGGCAGGCCAGACAAGACATGGCTGCGGCGTGGCGCGACTGGCTTGCCGTCCGGCCCTAACCGGCGTTCGGACGGTTCTAAGACGGCAGGTCACCGATAGTCTGGCCTCGGAAGCAAGCTAGTTTGAAGTGTCCGCGTACGCCGGCGGCAACGTCAGCTAAAACCGCTCCGCCAACAGCCGCATGCCGTGCCGGTCTATCGCGTCCGACTCGTGGCCGAGATGGTGCTGGAGCTGCAACTCCGGTGTGATACAGCGTACCGGCCGACCGGCGATCGTGCCGCCACCCGCCAGCCCAACCGCCGGATAGCGGCCCCAGGTACCGTCGCCCAGCTCCTGCCAGCCATCGCCCGCCGCGTCGAACACCACCGGATGGAAATCGAGCTGGCGTCCCCTCGCATCCCGCAGCACCAGTCGCGCCGGCAAGCCCGGCCGCGCTCCCGTGGCGTGGCGGAAGCCCAATGGCTCCAGCGCCGCCTGCGCGCGGACCAGATCTTGGCGATCGATCACGACGTCGAGATCGCGATGATGCCTGGTTTGGCGCCCAAGCAGAGCGTCAACCACCCAGCCCCCATCCAGCCACACGCACACGCCGGAAGTATCCAGGCGATCGAGGATGTTGATGACGTCGTCGACGCTCATCATCGCGTCACGTTGTAGCATGCCCGCATCCGCGGGTGTGTCTTGCGTCGCATGTGGGGCATAGGAGTTACGCCTGCTGGCGGCTCTGTGCTTCTCCAGCGTCCCCCGCGGCGTCCCCCATGCGCACGACCATGGACGACGTCCTGCTGAGCTTCACCACCGGCGACGCCGAGCACCTTGGTCACCGTCTGCCGGATACGCGCATCATCACATTGGTCCCCTGATTGGCCCCGTAAACGCGAAACGGCCCGCTTACCTGTTAACTAGCGGGCCGTCTAACCTGGATCTGGTGGTATCCTCAAAGGGATTCGAACGCCCGGTCTCTTGTTTCGTCGCCAGGTGCAGACGCGCCCGCTACGTCTACCGCGCCACCCGCCTACTCCCTCACCGACTCTGACCACGCGTGTTCTTTCACCACGCGCTCGTTCAAGCGTATCCCCAGCCCCGGTGCGTCTGGTGGCGTGAGGTAGCCTCCGACAACCTCCACGGGCGGTTCCACCAGTTGGGCGCGCCACGGCGGATCGTGCCCCAGCGTCTCCTGGATCAGAAAGTTCGGGGTGGCCGTGTCGAAGTGTGCGTTCACCATCGTCGCCACCGGACCGTACGGGTTGTGCGGGGCCAGGTGCACATACCCAGTCTCCGCAAGTGCCGCGATCTTGCGCATCTCCGTAAAACCGCCGGCGTGGGTGATGTCGCACTGCCAAACCGCCGCGCCGCCGCGCTCCAGCAGGTCCCGCGCGGCGAACTTGGTGTGGATTCGCTCTCCCGTGGCAATGGGCACCGGGCTGGCGTGTGCCACCTGCCCGAGCGCGTCCAAGTTCTCGGGCGGCACCGGTTCTTCCATGAACAGCGGCTTGAACGGCGCCAGGTCATGCGCGTACTCGATCGCCTTTGCCGGTGCGAACCAGCCATGGCATTCGATGGCGATGTCCACATCCCATCCCACCGCCTCCCGCGCCGCCTGCACAAAGGCCATCGCCTTTCGGTGCAATGCTGGATCGGGCCACGCCGGCGGCGGCCCACCGTTGGCCATCACCCACGGATCGATCTTCACCGCGGTGAAGCCTCGCTCCACCGTCGCCAGGGCACGCTCGGCCAGCTCCTCCGGCGCCTTGCACGGGCCGCCTACGCCGGTAGAGTAGGCCCGAACCCGCTCACGCGTGCGCCCGCCCAGCAGGCGCCACACCGGGACACCGAGCGCCTGCGCGTTGATGTCCCACAAGGCGTGATCGAGGGCGGCGAGGGCGCTCATCAGCACCGGGCCGCCTCGCCAGAACGGCGCGTGGTAGACCTGCCGGAAGAGCCGCTCCACATCTGCCGGGTCCTGCCCGATCAGGAGGCGTCCTGCCTCCCGGATCGCCGCCGCCAGTGCGCCGGGCCGGCTCTCCAGTGTCCCCTCACCCAGTCCACTGAGACCGGCGTCGGTCTGTACCTGCACCATCGTCCAGGGGAAGGTGCCTTTGGTGACCTGGACGACGCGGATGGTGGTGATCTTCATGGTTGACTATACAGAAGCCAAGGCGACATCGACTTTCGGGGTAGAGTAAGGCGCAGGCGCGGTAGGAGGCGTGGTAGGCGGACGAGCGATCTCCGGCCCTTGTGAGCCAGCGCGTCGGTCGTCGCACCAGGACGC
>JACQGX010000278.1 GCA_016199265.1 Chloroflexota bacterium
AAGCTCCAGGACCAGGCCCCGCCGGTACCGGCCGAGGCCGTGCGCGCGACGATCGCCGCCGAGTTGGGGCAGCCCCTGGAGGTGGTGTTTGCCACGTTCGATCCCGTGCCGCTGGCCGCGGCCTTCATCGGCCAGGCCCACGCCGTCACACTGCCCGACGGCACCGACGTGGTGGTCAAGGTGCGCCGGCCGGGCGTGGTCGAGCAGATCGAGCACGACCTGGGAATCTTGGAAGGGCTGGCGACGACGGCCAGCCGGCGGTGGGCGCTGGCCGAGCAGTACGACGTGGTCGGGCTGGCCCAGGAGTTTGCTGAGACCCTGCGGGCGGAGGTCGACTACCTGCGCGAGGCGCACAACGCCGAGCGCATCGGGGCGAACTTCCGGGGTGACCCCAGCGTGCACATCCCGCGCGTGTGTTGGGAAGCGACCACCGCTCGCGTGCTGACGCTCGAGCGCATCCGCGGCATCAAGATCAGCGACCTGGCGGCGCTGGACGCCGCCGGTATCGACCGCCACGCGCTCGCCGAGCGCGCCGCCCGCCTCCAGCTCAAGATGGTCTTCGAGGACGGCTTCTTCCACGCCGATCCGCACCCCGGCAACCTGTTCGTCGAGCCCGATGGGCGGATTGGCTTGATCGACTTCGGGATGGTCGGCGTCGTCGACGAAGCCACGCAGGAGCAACTCGTCGGCATTCTCCTAGCGATCACCAGTGAGGATACCGACCGGCTGGCGGACGCCCTGCTGGAGATCGGCGTGGCGCGCGGGCGCGTCGACCGGGACGCCCTCACACGCGATCTGCGGGGGTTGTTCACACGCTACTACGGCCGGACGCTGGGCGAGGTCGCGCTCGGCCCGCTGCTCGAGCAGGCGTTCGCCATCGTGCGCCGTCACCGCCTCCAGTTACCACCGCGGCTGGCGCTGCTGCTCAAGACGGCGATGATGAGCGAGGGGTTGGGGACCACGCTCGACCCGAGCTTCCGCCTCACCACCGTACTCGAGCCCTACGCCGAGCGGTTGCTGCTCCGGCAGTACGCGCCGTGGCGGCTGACGCGCCGCTTCGGCCAGACCAGCCTCGAAGCGGCGCGGCTCGGCGCCGCGCTGCCGGCGCACCTGCGGCGCCTCCTGGGCGACCTCGAGCGGGGCGGGCTCGAAGTCGGCATGCGTCCGGCGCACTTCGAGCCGCTGCTCCAGCGCCTGGAGCGGCTGGTCAATCGCCTCGTGGTCGGCATGCTGGCCTCCGCCTTTATCGTCGGGCTGGCCGTGCTGATGGCGCTCTACCACCCGCCGGGCTGGGAGCCCCTGATGGCACCCTTCTTCGCCTTCGGCTTTGCCGCCGCGGCGGTGCTGGGCGCGTACCTGATCTGGGGTATTTTCCGGTCGGGGCGATGATAGCCGCACCACCAAGCAGTGCTTCGCGTGGCGTCAGGACTTCAACTCTACGGTTCCCGCGTCTCCATCGACGGTCACGTGCTGACCATCGCGGAGCAGGCGCGTGGCATTCACCGTCGCGACGACCGCCGGCACGCGGTAATCCCGGGCGATGATGGCAGGGTGGGATAGCATGCCACCTGCGTCGGTGATGAGGGCTCCAACACTGGGGAACAGCACCGACCAGACCGGCGACGTCATGGGGCAGACCAGCACGTCCCCTGGTCGAAGCTTGGCAAACTCAGACTCGCTCCTAATCACGCGCGCCGGACCGGTGTAACGACCTGGCGCAGCCGCGATGCCGTGCAGCGCTCCACGCGCCGCCGGCTGGTGGCCCTCGTGGCCCTCGTGGCCGGCGTGCTCCGCGGCGGCAAACACACGGCTCTGCGCCCAGAGCAGGGCTTCCATCAGGAATCTGGCCTCGGCCGGAAGCGCGGCAAGAGACGGAGGCGGTCCGGGGTCCCTCCCGTACGATGCCGGGCCAGGATGGGCCTCTACCCAGGCTCGCTCGGCCTTGCGGCGCGCCACCAGCGAACGTCGCTTCCCGCCGTCTCGTAGCGCCGCTCGCGCCTCCTCCAGCTCGAGGAAGAAGACGTCATTGCGGCCCGCAATCTGCCCGCGCGTGGCGAGGCGACGGCCCAGCTCCAGGACCGCGTAGCGTACCAGCGCCATCGGGGCGCTCACGGCGTAGAACTGATTGTCCTCGCGCAGCGGGTAGGCCTGTTCGCCGCGTGCCAGCGCTCGCTCGAAGCGCTCCCGATGCTGCGCCGGACGGCCGGCCAGCGCCGTCCGCGCGTCGGCGATGGCTCCGGCGCGCTTCTGCGCCAAGGCCGCGGCATCGGTGGCTGGATCGTAGCCACGAGGAGCGAGCACTCATCCATCATGTGCCTCATGCCCTCGTTGAAGGCCGCCAGCAAGGTCCGGAACATGGGAGACAGGGGCCGGGGGAAGTGGCTGGCCTCGCGCTGCCAGAAGCCAGGCGGCGGCTCCACCGGCACCGGCGACGACTGCTGCTCCGGCACGGCGGTGATGGGCCGCGCCAACCTGGGCGGACATGTGCCAGGGGTTGGTGGAGGCGACCGAGGCCATCTTCATGCGGTGTGTCAGGCTGATCTTCAGGCCCGCCCACTCGTGCGCGCGGGCGAAAGAGGCCAGCACCGCAATCCATTCAGCGCGATCGAACAGGAAGATGCCGGGACGACCGGTGCTGCCCGACGTCGTATTGACCCAGTAGCGGTCGCGGAAGCGCCGTTCCGGGCGGGCCTGCGCCACATGCGCCCTGACCTCCTCGAGGCGCACGGCGCGATCCGTCACTAACTCGTCGAAGTGCTCCATCAGCAGGGCCTTGGTCAGGACCGGCAGTGCCTCGAGCGGCCGCTCCTCGAGCCCTCGGTGGAACTGCTGATAGAAGGGCGAACGGGCGCAGGCGTGCTCACGCAGGCGGCGCAGCGCCTCGGCCTGGTGTGCTTCAATCTGGACGCGCGACCACCGCTCTCGGGCGCGCATCCGGCGCAGCGTCGATAGGAGCTGCAAGATGAGCCACACGTCCATGGGGTTCTCTCTCAGCCCAAGCGGGGCCTAGCGTTTCACATCGGTGCACCGAAGCAGGTACAACCCGATGGTCCAGTGGTGATCCAGTGGTAAAGCTCACGGCATAGGACGTACCAGCAGGGCACGGGTGTCTGGCTGGCATGCGGATGGTGAGCGGCGTCCCAAACGCCCTACCAGACGCGCCAGGCGCCTACCGTACGTTGCCGACGGTCCGGCGCAGCAGGGCGGTCCTATCTTCAATCGCCTGCCCGGCGGCGATCAGGCGCTCGCCCACGGCCGCCATCTGCGTACTCTGGCGCGCCATCTCGGTCAGACCGTCGCGAACCCACGGGTCGGACGCATCCCCTACACTACGGGCCAGCGCTGCCGTGAGCTCGACCATCGCCTGGCCGTGCTCCTTCACTGCGCGACCACGCCCCTCAAGCATGAGTACCTGACCTTCCAGCCGGTCGAGTTCCACCCACCGCGAAGACCTCGGCCGTGGCGGATTGGTCGCCAGCGCGCGGCGTACGTCGCTGGCCAGTTGGATCAGCCCTGCTCCGTCGGTCCGCCAATGGTCGGCCTGCGCCGCCAACGCTTGTACCTCCAAGCTCCGTCCTGCCGGCGAGCTCGCGTAGTCCTGGAGGCGTGTCCCAAACGCCAGCATCGCTTGGCCATGCTGCTCGGCACGGTCGGTTGCGGTCTGGATGTCGCGCAACAAGGCATCGTCACTCGTCACCGGCGATGCACGCGACGCGAAGGCTGCCAGCGCGGCGAGCGCCGCCATGCCTGCCAACAGAACCCACAAGACGATCTGCATCTCGCCGCTGCGTCGCGGCGCGATCGGTGCGGTGACTGCCATGGCTTGCCTCCTTCACGCCCCGTTACCAGATGACGTCCTCTGTCTCTCTTCCTATCGTCGCGCCGCTCGCTGAGCGGGACCTGATGCCGGCCTGAGCGTTACCTGAGTCTTGCACGTGCCCTGATGTCCAAACAATCCTGCGCGAGTGGCGCGAAACCGGCCATAGTAGGCGGCCTGCCTATAACAGGCTGACACAGCAGCGGGGAGAGAAGCAGAAGCCCCACCGTACGGTGGGGCTCCCATCGAGCGCAATGTAAACTGCTCCAGGCGCCTTGTGCCGCCGCGGCTCGTGTTGCTTCACCGCTCTTTGATGACATTCCGTGGCTTATCGCCACGGCAGCGCGCTGTTCATGATCGGCGGCGCAGCGCCTGCGGTCGCCCCGGCCCTGCACGCTCCGGCAGGGCCTTACCTATCAACCTGCCAGACTCCCCAAGCTGGAGTGGGCAGCTTCCACTTCCGCATCGTTCGGAACGACCGCCTCCTTTCTCCACTGCGTCTCCGCGTCTGGACCGCCGGGCTTCGGCCGGTTGCCTCGGCGCTCACTCTCAGCATACATGCAGCCGCTGCGCCGGGCATCGGGGAAATCCCCGAATTGCGGCGGATATCAGCTTTCAGCTTTCATCCCTATCCCTTTCTGTGTGGCTGCTGGCCGCTGACCGCTGATCGCTGACTTGCGCTCTCGCCGTCGCTGCGGGTCAGCTCAGGCGAGCACGCGTTGCTTCCGGTCGTGCCACGCGCTTCATCGGGGGATTTCCCGACGCGGCAGCCATTCGGTACCACTACACTTTCGGCAGTGGCCTCGTCGACATCTCCTGTCAGCGTGCTCGTCGTGGACGACGAGCGCAACCTCGTCGAGCTCGTCCAGCGCTATCTCGCGCGTGAAGGGTACGTGGTTCACGTGGCCTTCGACGGTCCACGCGCGCTCGAGCTGGCCCGGCGCGAGCACCCGGACCTGGTCGTGCTCGACGTGATGCTGCCGGGTCTCGACGGCATCGAGGTGTGCCGGCAGTTGCGCCAGTTTTCCGATGCGTATGTGCTGATGCTGACGGCGCGCACCGAGGAGGTCGACAAGATCGTCGGCCTCACGGTCGGCGCCGACGACTACGTGACGAAACCGTTCAGCCCGCGTGAGCTCGTGGCGCGGGTGAAGGCGCTCCTGCGGCGGCCGCGCAGTGGCTTGGGTGCGACCGTATCAGATGCGCCGCCGCCGCGCGCGTTGGGTGACCTGACGATCGACGAGGCGCGCCACGAGGTCACCCGCGATGGCGAGCCGCTCCCACTGACCGTGCGGGAATTCGCCCTCCTGGCCGCGCTTGCCTCCCAACCCGGCCGCGTCTTTACGCGCGCCCAGTTGCTCGAGCGCGTGTGGGGCAACGAGTACTACGACGACCACGTCGTCGACGTGCACGTCGGCAACCTGCGTCGCAAGCTCGACGACGACCCCACCAATCCCCGCTACGTCGAGACGGTGCGCGGGGTCGGCTACCGCTTCCGTGCGGCCAATTCGGCCGGTGGGAGAGGTTTATGAACGTGGGTCAGTCTGCGGTGATCCCGAGCCGCCGGCGCCGGCGGCACAGGTGGCACGGGTTGCGCGCGAAGCTCTTGCTCTCGTACCTCGCCGTCGTCATCGCCGGGTTGCTCGCCAGCAGCGCGGTGACCAGCCTCCTCGCGCCCTCGTTCTTCGCCACGCACATGGCGCAGATGATGGCCGCAACGCCATCGGCCGGTCTTCCCGGAGGAGGGCCGGGCGCGTCCGGAATCATGGGGATGATGGGTGACATGGCGTCGATGGCCGCGATGTACGCGAGCGCGTCAGACGCCGCACTTGCGGACTCGTTTCGTGCGGCGATGAACCGGGCGCTGTGGACCGGCGGTGCCGTCGCCGCGCTGGCGGCGCTGGCCGCGAGCCTCTTCGTCACCGGCCGCGTCGTCGGACCGATCCGCCGCCTGGCCACCGCCAGCCGGAGCATCGCGGCCGGCCGCTACGCCGAGCGCGTGCCGGCCGGCGGCGACGACGAGCTGGCGGCGCTGGCCGCGAGCTTCAACGAGATGGCCGGTACCCTGGAGGCGACCGAGCAGCGCCGGCTGGAGTTGATCGGCGACGTGGCGCACGAGCTGCGCACGCCCGTGGCGACGCTCGAAGGCTACCTCGAGGGCCTCCTCGACGGTGTCGTGGAGCCGACGGCGGAGACGTGGGCCAAGCTCCACGGCGAAGCCGGCCGCATGCGCCGGCTGATTGACGACCTCCAGGAGCTCTCCCGCGCCGAGGCCGGACGGTTCTCGCTGCACCCCGCCGCCGTCGACCCCGCGGCGATCGCCCAGGCGGCGCTCGACCGCCTGGCCGGCCAGTTCGAAGAGAAGGGACTCACGCTGTCCACCGACCTGCCACAACGCGTGCCCGTAGTCTACGCCGACCGCGACCGTGCGGTCCAGGTGCTGACCAATCTCCTGACCAACGCGCTGCGCCACACGCCTGTTCCCGGACGCGTGACCGTCGCGGTGCAGCGAAAGCCGCAGGCAGTCCAGTTCGTCGTGACAGACACCGGCACCGGCATCGACGCCGAGCACCTGCCGCACGTCTTCGAGCGCTTTTACCGCGTCGACCGGTCGCGCAGCCGCGCGCTCGGCGGCTCCGGGATCGGCCTGACGATTGCCCGGGCGCTCGTGGAGGCGATGGGCGGGCAGATCTGGGCCGAGTCTGCCGGCCTCGGCAAGGGTGCCACCTTCGGTTTCACGCTGCCGCTCGCCCCACGTGCCTCCAGCGAAGGGGCTGCGCGGTTCGTCCACAAGGCCCACACGGCAGCGTTCGCCGGCGCCGCCGACGCCGCCGGCGTGACGGTCCCAGCGGTTCCAGCGGCCCCAGGGCACGCCGGTCGATCTTGAGCGAATCTTGATCGAATCGCACATGGTGGCTTGACGCTAGGGGCGCATACTTGACCTCAGAACGGTGGGGCGCACCCAAAACCGGGCGCTCCCGAGAAGGAGGAGAGACAATGCGCAACCGAACGCTCGCATTGATAGGTGGCGGCCTCGTGGCCGGCGCACTGACGCTGGGCACGCTGGGGACCGTGCTGGCGCAAACGCCGCCGCAGCCGGGGCCCCAGGGCCCTGGCTGGGGACCGGGTGGGATGATGGGCGGCTCCGGCCCGATGCACGGCGGCATGATGGGCGATCTTGGAGACATGATGGGCCGCGCCGGCTTCGGCGGGATGAGCGGGATGAGCGGGATGAGCAGGATGATGGGCATGATGGGGAATCTTGGCTGGACGGGTACCGCCACCGCCACGCCCCTCACGTCGTTGAGCGGAGCGCAGCAGGCCTTCGAGCGGTATCTCCAACGCCTGGACAACGACGACCTGGCGTTGGCCGAAGTGATGGAGTTCGAGGGAAACTTCTACGCCATCGCCAAGGAGAGGAGCGCCGGCATCGGCGCTTTTGAGCTGCTGGCGAACAAGCAGACGGGAGCCGTCTTCCCTGAGTTCGGGCCCAACATGATGTGGAATACCAGGTACGGCCACATGGGGCAGAACTCGTGGATGGCACAGATGATGGGCTACCAGGCGCCGAGCGGCCCGATGACGGTGAGCCCCGAGCGCGCGAAGCAGCTCGCGCAGCAGTGGCTCGACCAGAACCAGCCGGGCGCCGCGACGGAAACGCCGGACACGTTCTACGGCTACTACACGCTCCACGTGCTCCAAGACGGCAAGATCACCGGCATGCTCTCGGTCAACGGCTACACCGGCCAGGTCTGGTATCACACGTGGCACGGCCCGTTCGTCGCCGAGCTGGAGGTGGCGCATTAGGGTACGAAGGAGCCACAGCATTGCCCGATCGCAGCCGGCGCCGTTTCACGTTCGACGACGACTACGGAGAGTCGGTCCCAAACCAAAGCCACGGTGGAATCCGCCGGCCGCCTCACGTTGCATTGTGCACCTTGCACTTGGTTTAGTGCCAGGTAGGCTACTGGACGACCAGCGTGCCCTTCATGCCGGCATCCTTGTGCCCGGGAATACTGCAGTAGGTCTCGTACGCGCCCTTCTTAGTCGGCGTGAACTCGACCCACGCCTGCATGCCGGGTGCCGCGTGCGCCGCGACCTGGTCTGCATGGCCGTGCCCTTGGTTCTGCATCTGGCTCTGCATCTGGCCGTTGCCGGTACGCACGTCCTTGGCAGGTAGCTTGTCAACGACCCAGTCGTGCTCGATCAATCCTCCGTTCGCCACCACCAGCCGCACCGGCTTGTTGGCCGCGACACGAAGGTTGCTGTCGCCGAACGTGAACTCTGTTGCTTTCACGGTAATAACTTGTGCGGCTGCGCTCCCCGCCGCGTTCTGGGTCGACGATCCACAGGCAACCAGCAGCGTCGCGGCGACGATGCTGCCAATCATGACCGACATCTGCAGTGCGCGGACAGGCGCATACGGTGAAAAGGACATTAAGAACCCCTCCTGGTTCGGTTTGCTGAGTGTAGTTGGGTGTGAGTGAAATCGACGAGGTGAGACGATTCAGGATTCGCCCCTCCTCCGTCAATTCCGAAACACCTGGAGGAGCGCTCTTGTCTGGGCGCGACTTCGCGCGATAGGGGGGAAGGCTGGGCATTCAACGCCCGCAAACGTGCGTGGGACGAGCGCTTGCACGACGGAGGCGGCCGCAAGCGGTGCAGAAACGACCTTCTGAGGCGATACGACGAACATAAGCGAACAGTCGTCCACTTGAGGCGCTTCGTCGCTGTGGGCCACGCGCGACGTAATCGCCGTCTCCGGCGTCTCCGGCGCGGGTGGGTGCGTGTCGACTCGCTGTGACGGTGGCGCAAACGTGATACCCAACTGCGACCATGGCTGGTGCGGCGCCTGCTCGTGCAGCGGCATCGCCATGAGCACAAGGTGCCCGACGAGCGCCACGAGTACGACGGCCGCGAGTTGCCACGTCGCCGGCACCAAGCGCAAGCGCAAGCCAGCGGTGCGTATCACCAGTACCCCTCTTCCCAACCAAGAATGCTACCGGTCCTCGGCTGCGCGGGCAATCTCCTTACGTAAGTGCGCAAGCGGCCGGGCGGGCGACTGCGACACCAGCAGTCCATCGGCCGGCGCCCGCTCAACGGCGAATGGGAACACCTGCGCGGAAACCGGCTCGACCGACGGCGGCGGCTATATCAGCAGTCGTGCACACGTCGGGATCGTACTCGACGTAGGCCATCTCCGTCGCCGGGTTGACGTAGGCACGCAGCACACCCGGCTGCTTGGCCAGGGCGCGCTCGACGGTCAAGGCGCCACCGCCACCGCAGGCCAAGCCGTAGATGGGCACCGTCACTCTCAGAGAGTGCCGGCCATTTGCCGGCGCGATGCTGCTTCTCGATGGGGCTCTATCTGTGTTGCTTCGGTCGGTCATACTGGTGCGCTCCTCTCCATGAGAAACTCGTCGCGGCATCCCCGCGAGCAGAAATACACCGTCTCGCCGCGCCATTCGACCGTCGCCGGCGCCGTCTCCCGCTCGATCGACATGCCGCACACCGGATCGGTCGCCATGCGCACGACGTCCTTGAACTGCCCGTCTTCGAGCCATAACACGCGGTCGGCGATATCTTTGATCCGTTGGTCGTGCGATACGATCACCACGCTCCGCCCCTGTCCCTTGGCGATACGACGCAGCAGGCGCATGATCTCCTGCCCGATCTTCGAGTCGAGGTTGGCCGTCGGCTCGTCTGCCAGGATCAGCGCCGGATCGTTGACCAGCGCGCGTGCAATGGACACCCGCTGCTTTTCGCCGCCGGACAGCCGGTCGGGCACGAAGTGCAGCCGTTTCTCTAGGCCTAGCTCGGACAGCAGGGCCGCCGCCTTGGCGCGCGCCTCGCCGCGCTTCATCCC
>JACQGX010000279.1 GCA_016199265.1 Chloroflexota bacterium
CGCATCTGGCGCGCCTGGTCCTCCGCGTCCCCGCCCCCCGAACTCCAGCAGCTGCTCAACCTGGTCGGCGCCGGCTACGCCCTGCGTCTCTAGCTCCGCTGCTAACAAAGTACCGTTAGGCGTGCACCGGCATAGCGGACTGGCATACTACGGAGGGCATGCGTAGAACGGGTGGCCGGCAGTCGTGATGCGGCGACTGGAGCCAAGAGAGGCGCGTCGTGGCCGGTCCGGGGATGATCCGTCGCCGTCGCCCCGCCGCCGGTGGTCCCGTCGCGCACAGATTGCCGGCCTGCTCGGTACGCCGGCCACCGACATCCTGCAGCCGTTGCGCCTGCGCCCGTTTCGCTGGCTCTGGCTCTCGACGGTAGCGTGGAACTTCGCGCGCTGGATGGAGCTGCCGATTACCGGCTGGATCGCCCTCGAGCTCACCGGCTCGCCCGCCCAGGTGGCGCTGCTCGGCGGCACACGCACCGCCTTTCTTCCGCTGGCCGGTCCCATCAGCGGGGCACTGGCCGACCGCGTGGATCGCGTCCACCTGCTGAAGCTTGCGCAGTGGGGCAACGTGTTGGTGATCGGCGCCGTCGCCGCGTCGCTGCTGGCAGGAACGGGTGCGTACTGGCAACTGCTGCTCGCGAGCCTGTGGCTCGGCGCGAGCTGGGGCATCGACTGGCCGTCGCGTCGCGCCCTGGTCGCCGATACGGTGGGACCGGACCATGTGCTCCAAGCGGTCGTGCTCGAAAGCGCGTCGCAGAACGCTTCGCGCATCGTGGGCGCTCTATTGGCAGGCGTGCTGCTCGCCGCATGGGGTGGGCCCGCGGCCTATGCCGTGCTCGCGCTGAGCTTCCTGATGGCTGCCGCGGCGCTCGTTCGCGTCACTACGCCCGCGACGGACGCTGCAGGCACGCGCGGAGCCGGCCGCCGGTCGGTCTGGCGAGAGTTGGCCGCCGGGTTCGCCTACGTGCGGCGCGATCCGGTCATCTGGGCGGTGCTGCTGATCGGCGTGCTGATGGACGCGCTGCTGCTGCCTTACCAACAGCTCCTGTCGGTATTTGCCGACCAAGTGCTGGCGGTTGGGCCGGTGGGCCTGGGCTACATGGGCGCCGCCACCGGGGCCGGCGCCGCTGCCGGCCTCCTGGTGTTCCCATCCCTGCGCCGGCCGCGCCGGCAAGGCTGGGCCTACGTCGGCGGCTCGTGCCTGGCGTGCGCTGCCGTGCTTCTGTTTGCCGTCTCCCGCTGGTTTCCGGCTTCGCTCGCACTGCTGCTCCTGATCGGCTTCGGCACGGCGGCGTTCGGCACGATGCAGACCACCATCATCCTCTCCCGCGTCTCGCCGGCTATGCGCGGCCGAGCGATGGGCCTCCAGGCGCTGACCATCGGTAGCGCACCCCTCGGCGCACTGGAGGTGAGCCTGCTGGTCGAGCGGCTCGGGGCACCCTTGGCTGTGGGAGTCAACGCCGCCGTCTGCGGTGCGCTGATCACCCTCGTGGCGCTGCGATCGCGCTTCCTCCACGTCGCACCGGCCCCCAGTGCGGCGCACCCGTCGATCGTCTGAGTGCAGGCGCCACTGTTACGCTTCGGCGCGGGCGAGCGACCCGGCCGGCATTGCGGCGAGGGCGACTGGAACGAAAGCCCACGCCCGTAATTCGCGAAGGCTGCTTCCGGTGAACCGGTACGCGGCCGCGGGCAGCTCGCCCGCCGCTGTACCGAGTGCACGAGCGGAGGTACCGATCCTTGTGCGGCGTGCACGATGCCCGCCCCATGGGCGCTAAGCACAATCTGTAGGGGATGACGTGTTGGGGATCACCGTAGAGGAGACACGAGAAGCGCTGCCCCCGGGCACGGTGCTGCTCGGTGGGCACACGGGCTTGCGTCGGACGGTCACCGGCACCGCGACGTTCCGCGCGCACGCCGGCGTTTCCCGCCCTGCACGGCGGCGAGGTGGCACTTGTTTCGCTGCCCCTGCTGCGTCAGATCGATCCGAGTGCGCATCTCGACCGGCTGGTGGCGCAACTGGCCCACGCGAGCGTGGCCGCCATCGTCCTGCTTGACGCCGCCGACGCCGCCGAAACCAGTGACGCCGGCGGCGCCGGCGCGGACGGGCGGCCGCTCGAGGACGCAGCGCGCGGCGCCGAAGCGCACGCGCTGCCGGTGTTCGCCGTGCCATCAGGGCACACCGCGGAGGCAGTCGACCTGGCGATCCACCGCCACCTTTCTGGACGGCGAGAAGCCTTCCTCCGGCGGGGGGCCGAGCTCCAGCAGGAGTTCGCGCAGTTGGCGCTCGCCGGACACGGGCTGGAGGCGATCGTTGAGCGCCTCGCGGCGGTCACCGAGCTACCGGCGGCATGGGAAACCGCCGCTTCGCTCGAGCCGGCGGCGTGGGCGCTGCCTCCCGCCGGGTGGTCGCCGACCGGGCTGCCGGCGGACCTGCCGGTCGTCCTGCGCGCCGCGCGCCTGCCGCTGCAGCGGTGGGCCCGAACACTGCCGCCGACGTCTGGCCACTCCGTCGACGTCGCGGCCCTACCGCTGCGCGCCGACGCGGCGGGTGAGGTGTCGCCGTGGCGCCGTCTGGTGGCTCCCGTGCACGCGGGCGGAGAACTCGCGGGGTTTCTGTCGGTAATCGCCAACGTACCTCCAGACGGCCGCGGCAGCACCGCAGCCGAGGCGCGGCTGGCGGTCGCCGCCGCCGCGCTCGCTGTTTCGATCGAGGCGCTACGCACCCGCGTGACATCGGAAGCGCAGGGCAGCGCCGTGGTGGATCTGGTGCACGATTGGCTCGGCGGCCGCTATACGCGCGTCGCCGAGCTAGAGGCACGTGCCAGCCACCTGGGGGTGGCGCTGCGGCCGCCGTTTGCGGTGCTTGTCGTGGAAACGGTGCCGGCGCCCGGACCCGACGAACTGCGGCGGCTCGCCGCCGCGGTGGCTGGCCCGGGCGCCGTGGCGGGTGCGGGGAATGGGGCCATGCCGGCCGTCGTGGCGCCGCCGGCGCTGTCGCCCACGCCGGCGCAAGACGTGCTGTGGGCGGTCATCGACGATCGGCAGCGGGCGGTCGTAGTCCCGCTGCCCGAGCCGGTACCTCTGGATGCGGCGGCTGCCACTGTGCACGCGGCGCTCGTAGACCGCGCCGGCGGCGCCGCCGGCGCGGCCTACGCCGGAATTGGGCGAGTCGCCGCTCGGGCAGAGGACGTGCCGCGCGCGTACGAGGAGGCGTGCCGCGCCCTGGCGGTGGCGCGTCGCCTCGGGGGCCGTCACCGGGCGGCGTACTTCGGGGCGCTCGGGGCGTACCGCGTGCTCGTCGCGACCGACCCGGAGGAACTGGCGGCGTTCCATACCGATGTGCTCGGACGGCTGAGGGAGCACGACGAGAAGAGCGGCGGCGAGCTGCTACGCACGCTGGAGACCTACCTGCTGTGCGGCGCAAGTTCGCAGGAGGCGGCGCTACAACTCAGTACCCACCGGAACACGGTCCTCTACCGCTTGGAGAAGATTGCGCAGGTGCTCGGCGTACACCTACGTGATCCCGAGACGCAGTTCACGCTACGGCTGGCGCTTCACGCCGGGGACGTGCTCGGCGTGCCTCGACCCGGGGCTGTCCCGGAACAAGCGCGCGGCGGGGAGCATCGGAGCCGTCGCACGCGCATCCGAATCGAGCCGGAGCGGGTGAACGCCCGTCCATCAGCGCGGAGCGCATGACCGTGTGGCGTCTGCCTGTGTGCTGTGGAAAGCCGGCCCGCTCAGCGCCGATCTCGAGTACACCACGCGCGACACCGCCGACGACACCGCCGAGATGCAGGACTGCTACTGGGAACTGGGCGGGCGGCACAAGTACGGCGCCGCGAGTTTGGGCGTGCGGACCGATGCGTCTCCCCTTCGCGTGGCTGTAGAGTGATGCAAGCCGATGAACGACGTGATGCCAGGCACGCTGCGGGTACCGGCCAACCCCTACGACTACACGTTTGACGTCGGGTCGACCGCGTTAGTGGTGATCGACATGCAGGGCGACTTCCTGCTCCCCGGCGGCTTCGGCGAGGTGCTGGGCAACGACGCCTCGCGCCTTCGGCCGGCGATCCAGCCATCGATGCGGGTGTTGGCCGCGGCGCGGGAGCTGGGCATGCTGGTGGTGCACACACGGGAAGGACACCTGGCCGACCTGAGTGATTGTCCGCCGGCCAAGCGATTGCGCGGGCAGCTAGCGTTGGGAATCGGCGATCCCGGTCCGATGGGCCGCATCCTGGTGCGCGGCGAGCCGGGCTGGGAGATCGTACCCGAGCTCGCGCCAATCGCCGGCGAGATCGTGATCGACAAACCCGGCAAGGGCGCCTTCTTCGCGACGCCGCTCGACCACGTGCTCCTGAGTCGGGGCATCAGCTCGCTGCTCGTGGCGGGCGTGACCACCGAGGTGTGCGTGCAGACGACGGTGCGGGAGGCCAACGACCGGGGATATGAGTGCCTCGTCCTCGCCGACTGCACCGCCTCGTACTATCCGGAGTTCCACGAGGCGACGCTGGCGATGCTGGCCTCCCAGGGGGCCATCGCCGGCTGGGTCGCCGACTCGGCCGATCTCCTGGCGGCACTCGCGCCACTTGCTCCTCTCGTGCGACGTATGCGACGCGCCTTCGCCGTCGGAGGGGCCGCATGAGCCCAACCACAAGCATGCCGGACAATCTGGAGGTGCTATTGACCACCCCGACGCGCGAGGCCCTCGCGGCAACGCGATCCTGCGGTTGCCCGGCGCATCAGTCCCGGCGCATCAGTCCCGGCACAGCGGCTCGAGCAGCCGGATCGCCAGCCGAATATCCTCGATCTGCTGCGGGCCGCTGATCTCGCGCTCGATCGTCAGCGCGCCGCCGTAGCCCAGCGCCTTGAGCTTGCCGATCAGCGCCGGGAAGTTCACGCGTCCCTGCCCGAGCGGTCGCTCGCGCCCCAAGCTGCGCCCGTCGGTGGGATACTCTCCATCCTTGGCGTGCACGCCGCGCACGTACTGCCCGAACACGTCGAGCGCATCCAGCGGGTTCGCCTTGCCGTACAGCAAGAGATTCGCCGGATCCAGGTTGATGCCCAGATTGCCCATGCCGATGTCGTGGATCGCGCGCAGCAGCGTGATCGGCGTCTCCTGTCCCGTCTCGAACCAGAACTCCTGCCCGTTCTCCCGGCAGCGCGTCGCGACCGCCCGCAGCGCCTCAATCGTCGGCGCGTAGTCCGGATCGCCCGTCCACTCGGGCAGAAAGCCAACGTGCGTCGTGATCGACGGCACGCCGATGGCGCGGACAAAGTTGGCCCCGGCCAGCAGCTCGCGCAGCCGCTGCGCGCGCGTTGCCGGCGGCACAAGACCGATGGTGGTGGGGCCCTCGACAAAGTTCCACACTTTCCTGCCGCTCCAGCCCGCCCACAGCGTCGTCACCTCCACCTCGTGCCGCTTACTCGCCTCCACTAGCTCCCGCGCCGTGGCCTCCGTGTACAGCTCCGGCCGCCAGCACGCGATCTGGCACGTCGGCAGCCCCAGCTCGTGCACCTTCTGCAGCTCGTGCTCGGCGCCCTTCTCCAACGAAACGATCACACCCAATCGCAGTGCTGCCATCCGTTCCTCCTGTCTTGTTCTACCATAGGCATCGTCTGCGGTTCGCGTGCGTTCGCCAGGTATGATCGTGGGACACATGGTACAGCGGGCAGACAGATCCCACCTCGCGCTCGAACAGCCTGCGGAGGCGACAGACGACGGTAGCCGGCGGACCGACCGGATCACCGAGGCCCTCAAACGCTATATCGTGACCAACCGGCTGCAGCCCGGCACCCGGCTTCCATCCGAACGCCAACTCGCAGAGGTGCTCATGGTAGGACGCAACGCCGTCCGCGAGGCCATACAGTCGCTGGCTGTGCTCGGCACCGTGGAGCAACGCCACGGGAGCGGCGTCTACGTCTGCGAGTTCAATCCGGAGCGGCTCGCCGAGCAACTCAGCTACGGGCTCCGCGAAGATGCGCTCTACTGGCGCCACCTGCTCGAGGCACGTATCGACGTAGAGAAAATGGTCACCAGACGCGCGGCCGCGCGAATCACGGAGGCACAGCTCGCGGATTTGCGGCAGCGGCTAGAGCTGATGCGCCGGCAGGTCGGTCAAGAGCACAG
The DNA here is from genome assembly GCA_016199265.1 of Chloroflexota bacterium. Taxonomy (GTDB): domain Bacteria; phylum Chloroflexota; class UBA11872; order UBA12225; family UBA12225; genus JACQGX01. The sequence goes on from JACQGX010000279.1 coordinate 6,122, forward strand.
CATCATCCGGACCGATCAAGCGCTCCATCTCGAGCTGGCCGCCTGCACGGCCAACCCGGTGATCGAGCGGCTGGCACGCTCGGTGGTCACCGAGTATTTCCGCTATGCTGCCTCGCTCCGGCTAGGGCACTCGCTCGTGGGCAGCCCCGTCTCCATCCAGAACCACGAGCCGCTCCTCGCCGCCCTGGCGGCGCACGATCCGGACGCAGCGGCGGCGGCGATGGACTATCACTTCCGCGATCTGCAGAGCTACGTCGACGAGGTACTCGAGCAGCGCAGCCGGATCGAACCAGTCACGGCGGCGCTCTAATGCCCGCCGCTATCGCTTCTACCGCCAGCGATAGTAGTCTGCGGTGCGCGCCAAGAAGGGCTCCAGCACCCCGAGGAACCACTGCGGCTGCTCCAGCCACGACCAGTGGCTGGTCTCACGGATCACGACGTACTCGACGTCTTGCGCCTGGATGTTCTGGTCGATCCACTCCTGGCTCACGTCTTCTGGGCCCAGCTTGCCTCGTCCCGTATGGAACACGAGCGTGGGGCAGGTAATGAACTTGCCGGCATCCGAGATCGGCTCCGGCGCCGGTGGCACCGTCTCGATCCGCCGCGTGCGGCGCGGCGCGGGCCTGGTCTGTGCCAGTTCTTCGGGCGTCAGCTTCGCCCGGCGATACGCGAGATTCCGCCGCTCGATGTTGACCAAGGAGGGGTAGTCGCCCCGGAGGTCCGGCCGCAGCCGTGCCATCGCAACGCGGTTGCGCTCGTAGAGCGCTGCCGCTTCGGGCGAGAACCGCTCGTCCGGCAGGTTGCGCGCCATGATCGTCTTGCCGACTCCCTGCGAGTCGATCGTGACCACCGCGCGCACCCGGTGCGGCTGCAGCCGGTACATCGCCCGCAGGCACATGCCGCCGGCGCTGTGGCCCACCAGTGCGGCACGCCCGACGCCCAGCAGATCCAACAGCAGCCAGATACGCCACGCGTCGAGCGGGTAGACGAGACCATCGGGGATCACCAGGCGGTACCGCTCCGCCAGCCGTGGCGCGACGTTCGACCAATCGTCGGCCGAACAACGCCCGCCGTGGAGCATGACGACGGCCGGCCCCTGGCCCAGCTCACAATACTCGATCCGGTCGCTGCCCATCTCGACGGCCTCCAGCCCCGGAACCACCGTCAAGGGCGTCGCGGCCCCGGCACGCTCCCTTGCCACTGCTCCGCTCTCAGTTGCCACGATCACCCCCGGCTCTTGGCCAGATCGGCATCCAGGAGCTGCTGTGTGAGCCGCTCCGCCTCCGCCAGCGCGTTTCGTATCGAGTCCTTGCCCGTGTACACCTTCGTCATCATCTCGTCCCGGATCTTGGCCATCTCGTCGTAGCTGGGGATTGCCGGCAAGATGTCGGTGTAGGCGAACATGTCGACGAACGTCTTCCACTGCTTGTCCTGTGCCAAGAGCTGCTGGTAGGCAGTCGAGGCGTTGGCCGACTTGGTGACCGGCAGCGCGAGGTTGCCGTCGGTTGCCTTGACCTGCACCTCGTCGGCGAGGCAGGCCAGCGCCGCCAGCGCCGAGGCACGCTGCTTCGCTGGATCGGTCGACTTGAACACGATAAAGCTCCACATCGAGCCCCAGTTGTAGGGCGTCGGCTTATGCGGCCCTCGCGGTATGAGGATGCCTTCGAAGCTCACGCCGGTCTGGCGGATGACGGGGAACCGACCGGTTCCTTGGGGCTCGAAGACGGCCTGCCCTTTGGCCAGCAATTCGCCGTTTGCGTTTTGCGGGTGGTTGGGGGGAATGAGCCCGAGGCCGTGGGTCAGGTTGCTGAGAAACTCCATGGCGGCGAGGCTTTCCGGCTGCGTGTAGCTCACCTTCGTCTGCTCGTTGTTGAGAAAGCGAGCGCCGTTGCTGCCGGCCCACAGTTGCCAGCCGCTGCTGCGCCAGATGATGCTCAGGCCCCACACGTCCGGCGGGCGCGCTGCCCGTTTGCAGATCTCGAGGAAGTCGTTCCAAGTCCAGCTCGACGTCGGAGGCCGGACACCCGCCCGCTCGAGGTGCTCGGTAGCGTACAGCAGCGCCTGCTGAGAGATCTGGAACGGCATGCCCACCAGGGCCTTGCGCCAGGTGATCCCGTCCAGGAACCCTTGCGGCAGATTGCCCCGGGCCCTCTGCCAGGCAGATACCGGCTTGAGCTCCTTGCCTACGTCTACCGCCGCGCCGACGTCAAAGAGCTGCGCGGCGTTATTCGGACGCCAGACGAGCAGATTGGGCGGCGTCCCGGAGCTGACGGCGGCGATGATCTTGTCCATATTGGAGCCGCCCGCCTGCTCGAACCGTACCCTGAACTGCTCGGGGTTTGCTCGCTCGGCGAGCTCCAGCGCCAGGTGGCGGGCCTTTTCCTGTGGGTGGGTCTCCGCCAATTGGCGCCAGTACTCGATCTCCACCGGTGCCGCCGGCTTCGTCGGCACCCCGCCGTCACCACCACCGCCGCCGGGTGTCGCGCAGGCAGCCGCAACCACGCTCGCCAGCGCAGCCGCGCCTCCTCGGACGGCGGCGGCGCGGGTCACCCTCACGGTCGGAGTCTTGATGCCTCGCCCGATCTTCTCTGTCTCGATACGCATGGGGGCCTCCTATCATCTTGCCCTTTGCCCTTTGCACTTGGTCTACACCAAAGCCAAGGTGGGACTTACAGGCGTCCTCACTTTGCATTTTGCATTTTGCACTTGCATTTGCTTTAGGTACCGGCCCTCCCTCCCGTGCAGTCATGGACGGCGCCGGTGCCAAAGCTGCACTCCGTGGTAGCGAGATACTGGACGAGCGCCGCGACCTCGTCTGGAAGCCCGGCCCGTCCCAAGGGGATCTTCGCGATCAGCGTCGCCATTTCGCCGGCCGGCCGGTGTCCGTCTCGCTCCGCTTGGTAAAGTGGTTCTACCACTTTACGACATTCGCGGCAAGTAAGGCACACCAGATGGCATCTGCGCTGACGTCGATCCCAGCAGAATCGGGTCGTCCGTGGAAATGGGACGTGGTCGTCTACGACCGGCCGGGGTGGTCGGGCCGTTTCCGTGGTCGGGCGCGCACCGTCTCGCCCGACGGCCGGCGGATCTACGTACGCTTCGAAGAGGTGGCGCGCGCAACCTACTTCGGCGACCACTTCATGGGGCGGCACTTCGACACCTGTCTGGTGTCGCACGATGGCGGCCGGTGTTGGGCACCCGCGATCGATCCGCCGCCGATGGACGGTGTCGTCCTCCCGGACGGCTCGCGGCTCGTCGTCGACCACACCATCGCGACGCAACGCGGCGAAGCGTTGCGCGCCTATCTGGAGGAAGCCGGTCTGCCCCATCTGTGGCACCCCGACGCGTTCGCTTGGTGGGACCTGGCCGGCCCCGAGCGTCGGGCGGAGCTAGATCGCCAGGGGCTCTACGTGCGTGCCGTCGCCCAGCCGCACGCGTTCCTGGCGTACCTACGCGACCTGAGCGTCGGCGTTTACCCGCCCGGGAGCGCAGCGTGGACGTGGCGGCGATTGGAAGGGGTACCTCGGATGGCGCATCTCAGCGGCTGGTGGCGCCAGCGCGCCGTCGTGCTCGACGGCGCCACCGTTGTCGGCTGCGCTACCGGCCGCTACGCACCCGACGAAGCGGAGAACAGAGCCTTCGCGCTCCGCTCGCCGGATGGCGGCCGGACGTGGGAGCTGCGCTCGATCGCCCGCGCAACCAGCGCGTTCGGCTTCAACGAGACGTTCATCTTCCCGATGCGCGACGGCCGCCTCCTGGCGATGATCCGCACGACGGCACCGGATAACCACCTGTACCGGAGCGTATCCGCCGACGGTGGTCGTACCTGGAGCACGCCGGAGCGCACCCCGATCTGGGGCTATCCGGCGCATCTGCTCCGGCTGGACAGCGGCGCCATCCTGTGCACCTACGCCCACCGACGTCACCCGTACGGTGTGCGCGCCGCGTTGAGCTACGACGACGGCGTGACCTGGGACGTCCAGGCCGAAAAGATCCTGCGCGACGAGGGCGCTGGCGCCGTCGGCTACCCGATCAGCGTGCAGCTCGCCGACGGCACGATCTTCACGGCCTACGAGCTGGGCAAGCCGGCGCGCGCCGAAGTGGAAGAACGGCAGCGGCGTCAGGCAGCGGAACTCGATCGGCCGGTCGAGCGGCGTGGCACCGTTGTCGACCCCGAGCGCCAGCCCCAGTCGTACGTTGCCGGCAGCCGCTTTACCGCAGAGTACGTCACACCGCTGGGGAGGAGAAAGATCGATGCGTGATCCGGCGGAAATACGCGCGCGGCTGCAGGGCCCGTGCAACTCCGTCCCGACCATCTTCACGCCCGAGGGCGAGATCGACCACGTCGGTATCCGTGCGGTGCTCGACCACTCGCTCGATGCCGGCTGCGACGTGATCATGCTCACCTAAGGAGCTCGACTACGCAGACGCGCTGGATGGCCTGGATGTCCGGGTCGTGAGGATGCATGTTCGCAACGGCCGTGGGCGCTCTCCGAGCGCGGGTGCACGTCACCCGACGATCGAGGCCAAGTCAATCAGCAGCAGCCCTTCGGCCTCAGCCCGTTGCTGCAGAGCAGGCGTAAAGCCGGCGCGGGAGAACAGCGCGTACCGCGCCGGGCGCCGCTCACGAACAGCGAGAGATCGATTGAAGACCTGCGCCTTGTTTTGTAGGTTATCGAGGACGTTCGTGCCAACCGGCCTCGCCGACCATTTGCACTCGCCAAGGAGCACCTCGGCATCGCCAATCGCGACGATGCCGATCTGATCGTTTCGATCCCACCAGCTCCCCACCACGCGTGGGGCAAACCCGAGCACGCCGGCATGGTGCAGCGACCACACGTGCTCGCGGCAGATCACCTCGAAGGCGTCACCGGTGAACTGATCGAGCTGCTCGGCCACAAGGCGGCGCACCCGTTCGACCTCGCCACGCTCCAGCAGCGAGTGGTGAGGAAAAACGAAGCGGAACCAGAAGCGGAAGAAGTGATCCAGGATGCGATAGCTACCGCGCTTGCTCTTGTGCGGCTGCGCTTCGGTCGCGGGCACCTCCCGCTCGATCAGTCCCAGCGCTCGTAAAGTGTCGAGATAGAACGGAACCGACGTGGCCGCCAGACCGGCGGCCTGCGCAATCTCATTCTGCCGAGTCCGTCCGGCAGCAATCGCTTTCAGAATGGAGAAGTGCCTGCTCGGATCGCCCAATTCTTGTAGCAGCAAGAAGCGAGGCTCGTCATAGAGGAAGGAACCGAGCGTCAGGATACGTTGCTCGACGTTGTCGAGTAGGGAGAGCCGCAGATCGAACTGGCGCAAGTAGAGCGGCACGCCGCCCAGAATGGCGTACGCCCGCACGCGATCGACCGCGCCGAGACCCGGCAGCAGACGAATGGCATCGGGAAATCTCAGTGGCTGCAGTTGCCATTGGGCGGTTCGTCTCCCAAAGAGCGGTGCATCGTAGCCCAGGACGTGCTTCTCCATGAGACCGACGTACGAGCCGCACAAGACGAGCATGATCCGCGTCTGCCGCAACCGTGTGTCCCAAAGTCGCTGCACGATCGACGGCACTGCTCGGTTGGTGCGGATGAGATAGGTGAACTCGTCGAGCACGAGCACCAGGCGTTTATCGGCCGCCAATCGGGCAACGTAGGTCAACGCTGCGTCCCAACTCGGGAATGGCCCGAGCAATTCGGGATCGCCGTGCGCGAATTCGCTCACCTGTCGGGTGAACTCGGCAAGCGTGCTTGTCTCGGTCCCGAGGTCGGCGACGTAGAAGATGTGCGGTTTGCCTTGACAGAACGTACGAAGCAGCTCGGTCTTGCCGACGCGCCGGCGGCCATACAAGACGTACAACTCTGCTTGGTCGGACGCATATCGGCGTTCCAGCGCCTCGAGCTCGCGTTCACGATCGACAAAGTCGCTGCCAGTCATACGCCAAATAATAGCCGCGGCTATCATCTCGTGCTATCAGCCGACCGGCTCATACCGATCGAGCATGCGGGCGGCGAGCGCCTGCTCGTTAAAGGTGAGGCCCAGGCCGGGGCCAGCCGGCACTACCAGGTGCCCCTCGGCGTACGCGATGGGCGTGGTGAGCAGCGCGTTGGCGAGGGGGCCGGCGCGGAACGCGTTGGGGTACTCGCACAGGAGGAAGTTGGGCGTGGCGGCGGCGAGGTGCAGGCGAGCCGTGCCACCTCTAGGCGAGCAGCGTGACCAGCAGACCTTCGCGCTGGGCCGCTGCCGCCTGCTGCTTGTCGGCGGTCCAGAACTGAACGGAAAGCGCCGGTGAGGCACGACCGACAATGAGCGCTGCCGCCAGATGCAGCGCGTCGCCGGCTCTGAGCCTATGCCGAAAGAGAAGCTGCTCCGCCAGCGTGAACACCTGGTCTGACAGCCCGACGACGTGATACTGCGCCCGCCAATGCCCCCGGAAGAGGCGCCAGTGTCGGTCGCGTTGGGGGACGGTCAGCCTGCCCTCGCGGACCTTTCGGGCAAGGGCCGAGGCGAACTCCGCGGATGCCAGCCGGGCGACAAAGATCAGGTTCGCGCTCGACGGCGCACACGCCCGGCGAACACGCTGGGCGTCCGGTTCCGACTTGTCGTACCTACGAACCAGCGCCGAGGGATCGGTAAATAGGGCCGCCATCAACGCGCTGCGCGATCGGCAAGGATCGCCTCCGAGAGGCCCAACGATTCGGGCAGAGCGTCCAGCCACGCCTCGACCTCGGCTTCGAGCGCCTCGAGCGCTTCGCCTTGCGGGACACTCGGGTCGTCTCCCTTCGGCACCAGAATCCCTGCGGCCACAAGCCGTTGGATCGCGTCGCCCTCAGGATCTGGTAATAGATCGAGGGCCTCTCGGATTAGCTCGGCCTCGGTGCACCGACGTCGGCCGGCAAGCCGCTTGAGCTTGCGATCCTGGTCGCGCCGCAGGTATACCTGCTTCCTTACCATCGGTGCGGTCATACATCAGCAGTATACAGTACGGTCGGCACGAATCACCCGACCGGCTCGTAGGGATCGAGCACGCGGGCGGCGAGGGCCTGCTCGTTAAAGGTGATGCCGAGGCCGGGGGCGTCGGGGACGAGGAGGTGCCCCTCGGCGTACGCGATGGGCTTGGTCAGCAGCGCGTTGGCGAGGGGGCCGGCGCGGAACGCGTTGGGGTACTCGCACAAGAGGAAGTTGGGCGTGGCGGCGGCGAGGTGAATGCCGGCGGCGAGGTGGACCGGCGTGCTGATGCTGGCGTGGACGCACCAGGGCACGTTGTAGAGGTCGGCCACCAGCGCGATCTTCCTTCCTTCTGTAATACCTCCGGCGCGGCACACGTCGGGCAGGATCACGTCGGCGGCGCGGCGGCGGAGCTTGTCGTGGAACTGCCAGCGAGTGCACTCGGCCTCGCCGCTGGCGACCGGCAGGTCGAGGGCGGCGCAGAGCGCGGCGTAGCCGTCGACGTCTTCGGGCGGCAGCGGGTCCTCCAGCCAGCCCGCGCCAGCGCGCTCCAAGCGGCGACCCGCCTCGGTGGCCGAACGGGCGTCGTAGACGCCGTGCGCGTCGACCAGCACGTTGGCTTTGCCGCGCACCGCGTCGATAATAGCCTCCACCCCCTCGAGGTCGGCGTCCAATGAACCGCGACCGATGGAAGTCTTCATCGCGGTAAAGCCCAGCGCGACAAGCTGTTTGGCATGTTCTACTCGCTGTTCGACGGTGCTGCCGGGCACGCCGGAGAGGTAGCAGGGGATCTTGGTGCGATACGGCCCGCCGAGCAGCTTGTACACCGGCTGGCCGAGCGCCTTCCCGGCGAGGTCCCACAGCGCGATGTCGACGCCGGCGAGCGCTTCGAGCATCACGCCGGTGGAGTAGCCGCGCAGGCGCATGCTGGTATAGAGGGCGTCCCAAATGGCGTCGATCGCCAGGGGATCGCGGCCGACGAGTTGCGGCGCGAAGAGGTCGGCGATCAACGTCTGGGCGACGCGTGGGATGGGCGGCGAGTGCGCCTCGCCCCAGCCGGCGAGGCCGTCGTCGGTGGTGATGCGCACCAGCAGCGCCTCGGCCTGCGCCGCGTAGATGCACAGATGCCGGCCGGTGTTCAGATTGAGCGCGGTCGTTCCAGCTCGGGGTTTGGCGGGAACGGCGGGACGCAGCCCGGCGCTGCCCTCGTAGTCACGCTGGGCGGCGACGCGGAACGATTCGACGCGGGCGATCTTCATGGTTCTCTCCTCATGAGCGCGGTGTGCACGGCCGCAGCAGGCTATTGCACATTGCAGATGGCGCATGCGTATGGTAGCATGACCACGTGCGTGCGACAATGCGCAGGAGATCGAGCGCGAGTCCGGGGCGAGACGGCGAGGCTGCACCGGCCGCCGAGGGCAGTCTGACGCAGAGCGTCGAACGGGCGCTTTCGATTCTCTCCCTCTTCACCGACAAGCGGCCGGCGCTGCGCGTCGCCGACGTCAGCGCGGCGCTCGGCCTGGGGCAGAGCACCTCGTCCCGGCTGCTGGCAACGCTCGAAGCGCTCGGGTACGTCACCAAGGACCCACAGACCGGCCACTACCGGCTGGGGGCCGAAGTCATCCGGCTGGGCGGCGTCGCGCTCAACAACAACGAGCTGCGGCGCCAGGCGCTGGGCGTCCTGCACGAGGTCTCGTCGGCGACCGGGCTTGGCGCCAATCTGTCCGTGCTGCGCCGCTACGGGCCGGTCGATTGGGGCATCTTTTACCTGGCGCACTTCGACGGCGCCAAAGCGCCCCGCACCTACACGCTCGTCGGCCGGCGCAACCCGCTGCACGCCACCGGCATGGGCAAGGTGCTGCTCGCGCACCTGCCGGAGCGGGAACGGCAAGCGCTCCTCGATGCGCTCCCGCTGCCGGCGTACACGCCGCGCACGCTCACGTCGCACGAGGCACTCGAGGCCGAGCTCGAAGCGGTGCGGGACCGTGGCTACGCGGTGGAGCGCGAGGAGCTGGCGTTTGGTCGGGCGTGCGTCGCCGCGCCGATCCGCGACCGTACTGGGCAGGTGGTGGCGGCGATGAGTCTCTCCGGGCCGCTCAGCGCCATGCGACTGGAACAGCGAGAGGCAGAGTTGGCGCAGTTGACGATCGAACACGCGGACGGCATCTCGCAGCAACTCGGCTACGTCAGCGCGCCCGCGGCGTTGCTCATCGCGGCGGGCTGAACCGGACGGAGCACGAGCAGCCGGTAGCCCGTAGCCCGTAGCCCGTAGCCCGTAGCGTATAGATAAGGAAAGCAGAGGAGCCAGCCATGGGAGAGAAGAAGACACGACGGACGATGATCTTGGCCGGAACGGCGGTGGCCGGCGCCGCGCTCGCCGCGTGCGCTCCCGGCGCAGCGGACTCACCAGCCGCAAAACCGGCGGGCAAGCCGCAGGGGACGGTGGAGGCGTGGACGGTGTGGGACGGCACGCGCGAGGCGCTGATGAACGACCAGATCCGCGACTTCCAGCAACTCTTCCCGGCGATCACGGTGCGCCACAGCCTGGTGCAGCAGGCGCAGATGTACGACAAGTACACCGCGGCGATCGCCGGCGGCACGTCGCCGGACAGCATCATGGTGCACGGGCGTATGTTGCCGTCGATGGCGGATAAGAGCCAGTTGCTGGCGCTGGACGCGCACGTCCGGCGCGACGGGCTCAAGCCGGCCGAGATCTGGTACGAGCCCGAATGGCAGGGCCAGCAGTGGCAGGGGAAGGCGTACGGGCTGCCCCTCGCCTCCGGCGGCGGCAACTTCGTCCTGTATTACAACCGCAGCCACTTTACCCAGTCGGGTCTAGACCCCAATAAGCCGCCCAAGACCTGGCAGGAGCTGGCCACGGTAGCCGACCGTCTGACGCAGCGCAGCGGCTCGAGCGTCACACGCCTTGGATTCGCGGTCGGCGACCTGTGGACTCAGTTCCTCACCTGCAACAACGGGAAACTATTCAGTTCAGACCTGCGCAAGGTGACGTGGAACGGAACCGAAGGCATCGACGCCATGCAGTTCAACATTGACCTCGAGAAGCGGCTGTACGGCGGGCGGTCGAGCCTCAAGGATGCCTTGGGTGGCGCCGATTCGGTCCAGGCCTTCGCCTCGGGGCGCCTGTCGATGCTCAACAGCGGCGTCTACTTTGCCTTTTACCAGCTCAAGCAGATCGCGCCCGATCTGCCGTACGGCGCGGCCAACTTCCCCTACAACGGCAATAACTCGCGCGCCAAGTCGCTGAACTTCTCCGACGGCGGCTGGGGCTACTGTATCCCACAGGGCGCCAAGAACGTCGAGGCGGCCTGGGAGTGGAATAGGTACACCTGCGCCGGCGAGGGTAACTTCAAGTTCTTCCTGGCGCAGGGGCGGCCGACGCCGGTGAAGAAGCACAACGAGCGGCCCGAGTTCCGCCAGGCGAGCCCGTACTTCGACGTGCTGGTGCACACATTGCACAACCAGTCGCTGGCGGGCGTGACGCCGGCCTGGCCGGAGATTCGCTCGGTGATCTCCAAGATGACCGCAGATATCGGCAACGGCAAGCAGGGCCCAAAGGACGGCCTGGACGACGGCGCCAAGCAGGCGCAACTCCTGCTCGATCAGTACTTCGCCGGCCGCGGTGGGAAGTAGCGGGCGCCACCAGTGCGGGACACCAGACTGATTCTGATCGAGGGATTGCCGGGGTCGGGCAAGACGACCGCCGCCAAGGCTTTGGCGGCGCGCCTCGCCCAACACGGCATCGCGGCCCGGTCGCACCTGGAGGTGCAGGACGAGCACCCGCTCCACGTGGGCGGCGCGCTGCACCCGTCGGGCAGTACCACCGGCGCGGCGCTGTTTGCCCGCTACACCGTCGAGACGTTCGTGGACGAGAGCTTGCGGCGGTGGGAGACGTTCGTCCGACGCGCGGCGGGCGAGCCCACGGTGCACGTCGTCGAGAGCTACCCGTACCAGAGCACCGCCCGAGTGCTGCTGCAGATGGATGCGCCGATCGACCGCATCCACGCCTACGCGGCGCAGCTCGAAGCGGCGATGGCGCCGCTCGCGCCGGTAGTGGTGTACTTCAACCGAGCAGGTCCCGCCGGCGCGCTGCGCGCGATCGCCGCCCAGCGCGGCCCGCAGTGGACGGCGTACGTGGTCGAGCTGGTCGCCCGCTGCCCGTATGCCGAGCGGCGCGGCGTGGAGGGGCTTGAGGGGGTCGCTGCGGTGATGGGGGCGTACAAGGCGCTGCTGGACGCGCTGCTGGCGAAGTCTCGACTGCCCCGGCTGGTGCTCGCGGACTGCGCCGGCCACTGGGAGGTATGCTACCAGCAGCTAGACGCATTCCTTGGCCTGCCCGCCGACGGTCCCGTCGGGTCGAGTATCGAGGGAACATGATGTCGCTCGGGCGCTTCCAGTACCCCGCGTCGCGACTGCGCCCTCATCCCGGCTCAGAAGCCCGCGCGCCAGTGGCCGGCACCTCTGAGGTGCGCCGGACCATAGACCGGAACGCGAAAGGACGGTAGACAGATGGTCGCCCAAGTCCATGAGCTCGCACGGCGCAGCCATCGCTACGACTTGGTGGTCGTCGGCGGTGGCATGGCCGGCTGCGCGGCCGCGATTACGGCCGCGCGGCGCGGAGTCCGCACGGCGCTGGTGCAGGACCGCCCGGTGCTGGGCGGGAACGGCAGCAAAGAGATCCGGGTGTGGCTGCTCGGCGCCAACGGCGGCGGCAACAACGCGTACTTCCGCGAGACGGGCCTGATGGAGGAGCTGCGGCTGGAGAACCTCTATCGCAATCCCGAGGGCAACGCCGAGATCTGGGACACCGTCTTGCTCGAGCGCGTGCTCACGCAGGACCATTTGGACATATTCCTCAACACCATCATCACCGACGTAGCGACCGAGCCTACGATGCCGGCGGGGCAGGAGGATAGCCGGCGGATCACCCGCGTGTCCGGCTATACGCTCGCGTCGGAGCTCCGCCATACCTTTGAGGCGCCGCTGTTCGTCGATGCGACCGGCGATGGCACCGTTGCTCTGCTCGCCGGCGCCACCTATCGCACTGGCCGCGAGGCCAGCCGCGAGTTCGGGGAGACGCTGGCACCCGAGGCAGCCGAACCGTACGTCTTGGGCGGCACGATTATGTTCCAGGCCAAGGACACCGGCAAGCCGGTGCGGTTTGTGCCGCCCTCCTGGGCGCATCGCTTCGCCGAAGACGACCTGCGGCACCGCCGCCACAGCAGCTGGCAAGCCGGCATTCAGTACTGGTGGATCGAGCACGGCGGCGCCGGCGATACCATCCACGACAACGAGGCGGTGAAGTTCGAGCTCCTGCGCATCCTCTACGGGATCTGGGACCATCTCAAGAACGGCGAGGAGCACCGCCACGATACCGAGACGCAGACGCTGGAGTGGGCCGGTGTCCTGCCCGGCAAGCGCGAGTCGCGCCGCTTCATGGGAGATTACCTGCTCACCGAACGCGACATTCTCGAACAGGTGGATCAGCCGGACCGTATCGCCTACGGCGGCTGGAACATCGACCACCATCCACCGCACGGGTTTTGGGCCAAAGACGAGCCGCCGGCGTACCACTTTCACCAGCCCGGCATCTATTCGATCCCGTACCGCAGCCTGTATGCCCGCGATGTAGCGAACCTGTTTCTGGCCGGCCGTCACATCAGCACCAGCCACGTTGCCATGTGCTCGACGCGCGTCATGCTGACCTGCGCGCAAGGAGGAGAGGCCGTAGGCGCGGCCGCTGCGCGGTGCCTGCGCCTGGAAACGACACCTCGTGGCCTGTACGAAGGCGGCCACGTGGCCGGAGTACAGCAGGACCTGCTCAAGGACGACCACTACATCATCGGCGTGCGGAACGACGACCCGGCCGACCTGGCGCGGCACGCTGCCGTGGCCGCCTCGAGTGCGGCCTCCGCCGAGCTGACCGAGTCCGACGGCACGGTACCTTTGGACCGCGACCGGCTGCTGATGGTTCCCTACACCGGCGGTTCACTCGACGGACTACAGGTGCTCCTCGACGTCGACGCACCGGCCACGCTGCGCTATGCCCGGTACGCCACCGAGCGCTACAAGTACTACCCGACGCGGCAGCTCGACGAAGGGCGTGTGACTGTCGCCCCCGGCTACCACCAGTGGGTGCGGCTGCCACTTCCTGGCGAGTCAGGCGAAGTTGGGTTTCATTTCCTGGAGCTCAAGGCCGCGCCCGGCGTACAGTGGCACACCACGACCGAGCAGTTGGCCGGCGTGCGCAGCCTGGTGCCGCGGCCGTCACCGGACACGGCGGGCAACCGCAACCCCTACTCCCGCTGGACGAAGCTCGGTGGCCACGGCCAGGTGGGGCCTAACTATTGCTTCCGGCTCCAGCCGGCACAGCGACCCTACGGACCACAGGAGGTGACCAACGGTTATCAGCGACCCCACGTGCTGCCCAATCTCTGGACCTCCCAGCGGACGGCGTTTGATGCGCCGGAGTGGCTCGAGCTGGCGTGGGACACGCCGCAGACGCTGTATGAGGTCCGCCTGTACTTCAACAGCGATCTCGACCGGCACCTGTCGAACGTCTGGGTCGAGTACCCTGACCGCGTGATTCCCGACCTGGTGCGGGACTACCGGCTGGAGTGCCACCGGCATGGACGGTGGCACTCACTGGTGGAGGTGACCGATAATCACCAGCGATTGCGGGTGCATACCTTTGCGCCGGTGGCGGCCGAGCGGCTCCGGTTGCTCGTGCTCGCCACCAATGGATCACCCCACGCCCAACTGTACGAGCTTCGTGTGTATTAAAGGAGCAGAGAAGACAATGGCTGCATTGCCCGAATCGACGATCACACTTACGGAGGAGCAAACAATGACGACCCTTTCCACGAGACCGTGTACACGTCGTGTCACACTCACCGCGGGTGCGGGTGCGCTCGCCGGCGCGGCGCTCGCGGCGTGTGCCCCTGGGCAACAGGCCGATGCGCCGGCGGCGGGCACACCTGGGAAGCTTGCCTCCGCGACGCTGCAACTGTGGACGATCTGGGGCGGTACGCGTGTCCCATTAATGGACGAGCAGTTCTCTCGCTTCTCGCAGAAGTACCCGGGCGTCACCGTCGAGCACAACGTCCTGCCCGGTGGCGAGCGGCTCGAGAAGATCCTCACCGCGATGGCCAGCGGTACCCCACCCGACGTGCCGATGATCGGCCGGCAGGAAATCCCCCTGTTCGTCGAGAAGGTTGGCGGGCTGACTCAACTCGACAGCTATATGACGCGTGACAAGGTGACCAAGAGCATCTTCTACGACGCCGAGATCAACGCCTGCATGTACGGCGGCAAGACGTGGGGACTGCCGATGCCGACGGCCGGCACCTACGGCAATCTCTACTACAACCGCGCCTGGCTGACGCGTGAGGGCATCGACCCGGATAAGAATCCGCCGCGCACGTGGGACGAGCTCCAAGAGCTGGCACGCAAGCTCACCCAGCGTGAGGCCGGCAAGCTGACCAAGCTTGGCTTTCCGGTGGACATCAACGGGCTGCAGTTCTGGCATTGGCTGGGGCTCAACGGTGGCAAGCTGTGGAGCGATGACGGCCGCAAGATGGTGCTCGACAAAGCCGAAGACACGCTGCAATGGATGGTCGACTTCCGCGAGAAGGTTGCCGGGGGCCGCAGCGGGCTGCAGGGCTTCCCGCCGAGCGGTGGCAACGCCTTCTACAATGCCCACCTGGCGCAGACGATTTCCGGCGTCTGGACGTGGTTCTATATCAAGACGGAGGCACCGGACATCCAAGCCGGCGTCTACCTCCGCCCGGCACGCACGGGCGGCGAGCCCAAGTACCTCTCGCTCGAGGCCTGGGCCTACGGTGTGAGCAAGGGCGGTAAGTACCCCGAGCACTCGTGGCGGCTGGCCAAGTTCCTCTCGGCCGAGAAAGACGGCGGCGGCTGGTTCATGCAGCAGCAGGGCCGCCCCTCGCCGGTGAAGGAGTTCAACCAGGCCGCCGAGATGAAGCAGATCAGCCCCTACTGGGACGTGCTGCTGAAGGCGCTGGATCGCAGCGCCGCACCAGCGACGTTCCTGCCGGTGCACACCGACGTGGTGAAGGCGATCAACGACAACGTCTCCAAGCTGAACCAGGAGCAGTCCACCGTTCGCGAGACCGTCGCCAACATCCGCCAGGAAGCGCAGCGCGTGATCGACGAGTTCTGGGCCACCAAGGGCAGGTAGGGTTAGGACTCGCGAAGTGACTGGAGCTACCGCGACACGACGCCCGAACGTGCTCTGGTTGATGAGCGATCAGCACAACGCCAACTGCATGGGGCACGCCGGGCGGCGCGTGCGCACGCCCAACCTGGACTGGCTGGCGGCGCAGGGCGTGCGCTTCAGCCAGGCGTTCTGCAACAACCCCATCTGCGCGCCGTCGCGAATCTCGTTCATCACCGGGCGCTATCCGCACAGCCACCGGCACCTGGGCAACAGCGCCTTCGACTACCCGGAGCGCAACCCCAACACGCTTTCGGCGGTGGCACGGCGCCACGGCTATCAGACTGCCCTCGCCGGCAAGGCACACATGATCCGCGCCTGGGACGAAGAAGGATTCGAGCACATCCGCTACTGCGACCTCTGCGACGCCGATCGCGATGACCCGCTGACCAACCACTACTTCCGCTATCTGTACGAGCATGGCCTCGCCGATAAGTACGACTTCGGCACCTTGCCGCCCAATCACCCGGGCAAGGGGAGTCTCTGGTTCGTCAGCGAGATTCCCCACGAGCATTCGATCGAGGTGTGGACGGGGAACGAGACGCTCGCCTTTCTGCGCGGGCGTGACCGGCGGCGGCCGTTCTTCGTCCAGATGACGTTCCAGCGCCCGCACGCGCCGCTCTCGCCGTCGCCGGAGCGGGCGCACATGTACTCGCCCGACGAGGTCGACGTCCCGTCTAGCGCCTGCGACCTGTTCGAGCGCGGGTTCGCCACCAAGCCGGCGTTTCAGCGGCGGCACGTCACCCGCCACGGCGGCTACCCCTTCGTGCCAGCAGATGAGGCCGAGTTGCGCCGGCACCTAACGCACTACTACGCGCTGGTGAGCATCATCGACGAGCAGATCGGCCGCGTCCTCGACTACCTGCGTGAAGAAGGTGAGCTCGAGAACACCGTGATCGTCTACGTCGCCGACCACGGCGACTTCGCCGGCGATCACGGCCTGATGCAGAAGAACTTTGGCATCTACGAGTCGATCCACCGCATCCCCTTCCTGCTGGTCTACCCCGGCGGCCCGGCCGGGCGCGAAGCCGGCGAGTTGGTGGAGAGCGTCGACCTCTACCCAACGCTGTGCCGGTTGATGGACGTGCCCGTACCGGAAGGCGTCGAAGGCAGGAGCTTGCTCCCGGTTGTGGAGGAGGGTGCCCCCGGCGCGGAAGCCGTGGTCTGCGAGTGGTCGCGCCCCAGCCCGAGCACGATGACGCACGCCGTGCGCACACCTGAGTTCCGGCTGGTCTACTACGGGCGCGGCGCCGAGGGCGAGCTCTACGACCGGCGAGACGACCCGGACGAGCTGGTCAACCGCTGGGACGATCCGGCGTACGCCGCGGTCCGGCTCGAGTTGACAGAACGGCTGCTCGACTACGTGATGCACTACGAGAAACGGTCGGATATGGCTTCCGACCGGCGCGAGGACGCCCGCTCGCGCAACAGCATGACGCGCCTGCTGCACAAGGGGATGAAGCGCTGGCCGGACCTCGCCCCGCTGTACGTGCCGCCACGCACTAAACCCCAGGCAGAGACCGTCCCAAAGTGAGTACCATCGTCTATAACGCGTGACCGCCGCCGGGGGCTAAAGCCGCCCGGCTACGTCAACGAAGGACGCTGAAGCGCCCTCTAGAGAGCCTGCTTGAGCTGGCTTGGTTCACGTAGCCGGGCGGCTTTAGCCCCCGGCGGCGGCCTGAGGCACGATTCTGGCCCATTTGCCAATTCCGGGACAGTCGCCGCACACAGAAGCGCCCCAGCAGTATCAGAGGAGCAGTAGAGACCATGGCTGAACCGACAACGCTGACCATCACCCACGAGCACGCCTGTGACGTGCTGGTTGTCGGCGGCGGCCTGGCGGGGATCTGCGCCGCCATCGCCGCCGCGCGGCACGGGGCGCAGGTCGCGCTGGTGCAGGACCGCCCCGTGCTGGGAGGCAACTCCTCGAGCGAGATCCGCGTCGCCCCCGTCGGTGCCGAGGACGGTCGCTACTTCCGCAACGCCCGCGAGACCGGCATCGTCGAGGAGCTGCTGCTCGAAGCGCGGGCGCGCATCCAGGGCGGAGCGCAGATCAACGGCGAGCCGTACCCGATGTGGGACCTCATTCTGAAAGAAAAGGTCGAGGCCGAGCCCAACCTGCGCTTGTTCCTCAACTGCCGCGCGGTCGACGTCGAGACGGAGGCGCTTGAGGATGGAGCCGGGTACACGACGCGCATCCAGGCCGTGCTGGCGATCCAGACTTCGACCGAGAAGAACTGGCGGTTCGTGCCCAAGGTAGTGGTGGATGCTTCCGGAGACGGCGGCGTCGCCTTCCGCGCCGGGGCACCGTACCGCATGGGACGTGAGTCGCGGCGCGAGTTCGGCGAGTGGCGCGCACCCGACGAACCCGACCAGGAGAAGCTCGGCTCCTCCATGATGTTCTCGGCACGCGACGCCGGCCGGCCGGTGCCGTTTACACCGCCGCCGTGGGCGCACAGATTTCCCACCGAGGAGAGTCTGGCGTTTCGCGGCCACCGCCGCATCGAGTCGGGTTACTGGTGGATCGAGTGGGGCGGCCACGTCGACACGATTGGCGACAACGAGGAGATCCGCGACGAATTGACCAAGGCGATCCTGGGCGTGTGGGATCACATCAAGAACCACTGCGTCCACAAAGAGGAAGCCGCCAACTACTACCTCGATTGGGTCGGCCAGATTCCCGGCAAGCGCGAATCACGCCGCTTCGAGGGCGACCACGTCCTGACGCAGCAGGATCTCGAAGCGCGCGTGCTCTTCCCCGATCGCGTCGCCTACGGCGGCTGGGCGATGGATCTCCACCCCTCGCGCGGCATTCTGGAAAGCAGCCAGCGTCCGGCCGATAAGCCCCACCTGCCGGGGCTGTACAGCATCCCATTGCGCGCGCTCTACTCGCGCACCGTCGCCAATCTCCTCTTCGCCGGGCGCAATGCCTCGGCGTCGCACGTCGCCTTCGGCTCGACGCGCGTGCAAAAGACCGGCGCCGTGATGGGCCAGGCGGCTGGGACGGCGGCGGCGATGTGCGCAGCCGCCGGCACAACACCTCACGCGCTCGCGATGGGTGTAGCCAGCCTCAGCACGTTGCAGCAGACGCTGCTGCGCGACGACTGCTACCTGATCGATCTCCAAAATGAGGACGCAGCCGACCTCGCCCGGACAGCTACGGTGACGGCGTCGAGCGAGGCAACGCTGGCGCAGCTCTTGCCCGCAGCCGAGGGCGCGCCGCTGCCGCTCAACGTCTCGCGCGCCCAGTCGTTCGTCTGGTCGGGTGGTCAGCTCCAAGCGATCGAGTTGCTGCTGGAGAACAAGGGCAGCGAGCCGGTGCCGGTGCAGCTACTCCTCAAGCGGGCGCGTCGCCTGCAGGACTTCGAGCCGTGTACACCGCTGGCTTCGCCCACGGCCGAGGTGTCGGCGGGAGAGCGGACCTGGGTTCGGTTCCCGATTGCGCTGGACCTGCCGGCGGGATGCTACTTCGTCGAGACTGAGGGCAGCGATACGCCGGTGCAGGTTGGCTGGCTCCACGCGCGCGCGGAGACACCCGCGACACAGGCGGCCTACTGGAACGCGCAGTCGCCCGGCGCCGGCGGCGCGCCCGGCATTTGGCAGATGCAGCGGGGCACACTCCTCTTCCGCACCAGCCCCACCAGCCGTCCCTACGGCCCGGCCAACATCCTGAGCGGCGTCACCCGGCCCGAGGCCGCCGCCAACGTGTGGATCTCCGATCCCGATGCCGGCGCTCCCTCACCCGAGCGCCCGCAGTGGCTCGAGCTCGACTTCGGCCGCGCCGTCGAGCTTGGCCACGTCCAACTCACCTTCGACAGCGACCTCGACCACGAGCCGGGGGATGGCGTGGTGCCCACACTGGCGCGCGACTACCGCGTGCTGGCGAACGAAGACGGCACGACCTGGCACGAAATCGCCGCCGAGCAGGGGAATTACCGCCGGTTACGCCACCCCCAGTTCCCGCCGGTTCGCACCCGCAAGCTCCGTTTGGAAATCCAGGCGACCAACGGTGCGCCAGTGGCCCGCATCGTGGAAGTGCGTGCGTACGGAATGTGAGCGTCTCCTGCCACAAGTAGCGGACGCAGCCGTACGTCTTCAGCGGGATGGGCAACTCCCTACCACATGCGACGACACGATACCAATGGGAGGGAAACGGAAGTGCAGATCACGAAGGTAGAGCCCATTCTGTTCGACGCCGGGCTGCGGCGCGTGTGGTGCTTCGTCCGTGTCGACACGGACGAAGGCATCACCGGCTACGGCGAGGCGACCACCACCGAGCCGTTCATGGCTGCCACCGTAGTGCGACGGCTGGCCGAGTGGTTGGCCGGCGAGGACCCGCGCCGCATCCAGGACCTATGGCAGCGCATGTACCGGCGCTACTACAACGTGCGCGGCGGCAATCTCCTCCTCGCCGCCATGAGTGGCATCGAGCACGCGCTGTGGGACGTCAAGGGCAAGATCGCCGGCCTGCCCGTGTACGAGTTGCTCGGCGGCGCCATGCGCGACCGCGTACCGGTGTATGCCAACCACATGTTCTTCCCGAGCGCGGCCGATCCGTCGGCGCCGACCGTGTACGCCGAACGGGCGGCCGAAGCGGTCGAGCGCGGCTACCGAGCGGTCAAGATCGAGCCGTTTGGAAATGCGCGGGACACACTCAGCCGCGCTGAGCTGCGCCACGTGCGCGCCGTCGTGCGGGCGGTACGCGAGTCAGTCGGGCCAGACGTAGAGATCGGGATCGACAGCCACGCCCGCTTCGGCGTCGCGGCCGCGATCCAGGCGGCCCGTGCGCTCGAGGAGTTCGAGCCGTTCTTTCTTGAGGAGCCGGTCCCGCCGGAAAACGTCGCCGCGCTGCGCAAGGTGCGCGAGTCGATCTCGGTGCCTATCGCCACGGGCGAGCGCCTCTACACCAAGTGGGGCTTCCACGACCTGCTCGAGGCGCAGGCGGCGGAGATCATCCAGGTCGACGTCGCCCACTGCGGCGGAATCCTCGAGGCGCGCCTCATCGCGGCCATGGCCGAAACCCACTACGTGCAGGTGGCGCCCCACAGTTGGTACGGGCCGGTCTCGCTCGCGGCCTCACTGCACCTGGACGCCTGCATCCCGAACTTCCTGATTCAGGAGACGCCGGTGCCGCACCAGGAACCCGAGCAACAGCGTGAGCTCTTGCTGACGCCGTTACGTATGGAAGGCGGCATGATGGCCATACCGAGCGGCCCAGGCCTGGGAATCACGCTGAACGAAGAGGTCCTGGAGCGGTTCCGGATCGCCGGCTGATCGAAGCCCGTCCGGTTAGTGCGTACCTGCCGGAACGGGCGCCGTTCCCACCCCCCGGAGGTTCACGCCGCGGGCAACGAGCGTGCGCTGCAAGTGGCGCTCAGCCATCGACCAAATGACGGCCCAGGACGCGCCGACAATCGCCGCCGGGGAAATGAACGCGTTGCTGAAGTCGGCGTAGGCCAGGGCCCATCTCTACCGCTCCGGGCCAGTGTATTGGGCCGAAGCCCGAGGCCGCAGACCGGCAGTCGCTGCCAATTCTGATGCAAGGCTTTTGCAGATACCGCGAAATTCTTGTATGATCCAGCGCAGCGGGCCGGCTATGCGGATGGGGCCGAAGCGTGGCGGTGCCAGGGAAGAGCGCGGCGAGAGGAGATAGCGGTGGACCGAGTAGGACCGACGATCACGGAGGTCGAAGCGATACCCATCGCCATGCCGCCCGATGGCCCGGAGGGCCGCGCCGCCGCACGGGTGCGGCGGCAGCAACGGGGGCTCGTCTACTCGGCGTGGCACGAGAGCCTGTTCGTCAAGATCACCACCGAGGACGGCACCGTGGGTTGGGGCGAGACGCTGGCCTCGGTGGCGCCCGAGGTGGCGGCCACCATCGTCCGCACCCTCCTTGCGCCCCAGTTGCTCGGACGTGATCCCATGGCCATCGAGGCGTTGTGGGCCGATCTCTACGGCGCCATGCGCGACCGCGGGCACCGCGCCGGCTTCTACGTCGACGCGCTGGCCGGCGTCGACGCGGCCCTGTGGGACCTCCGCGGCAAACGTGCCGGCTTGCCCGTATATGCGCTGCTGGGCGGGCCCTGCCATCCGACCGGCCGGGTACCCGCCTACTGCGGCGTCTCGGGACGGCGCGCCGAGGAGGTGCAGCGCCAGGCACAGGCCAGGGTGGCAGAGGGATTCGGCGCGCTCAAGATCCACTGCACCGGCGGCCTGCGGCCGGCGCTGGCCATGGCGCACGCGGCGCGCGAGGCGGTGGGGGAGGATGTGGAGCTGTCCATGGACGTACACAACACGCTGCGCGTCGACGAGGCGCTCACGCTAGGGCGGGCGCTGGAGGGATTGTCTTTTCGCTTCCTGGAAGCGCCAACCGACCCCGAGGACGATGCCGGCCTGCGCACGCTCGCCCACGCGCTCGATCTGCCCATCGCCTACGGTGAAGGGGAGCGCACGCGCTGGCAGGTCCGCGACCGGCTGATGGCCGGCGCCGTCGACGTCGTGCAGCCGGACGTCGGCTACGTCGGGATCTCAGAACTGCGACGGATTGCGCAGCTCGCCGAAGCGTTCCACGTGTCCTGCGCACCCCACTTGAGCGCGGGGCTGGGGGTATGCATCGCCGCCGCCGTCCACGTCTCGGCGGCGATGCCGAATCTGTACCGGTTGGAGCACAGCCCGCGCAGCTTTTCTCGCGGGAATGTCCTGCTTCGCCGTCCTTTGGCGCTGCAGGAGGGCGCCTACATTCTGCCTGAGGGTCCCGGGCTGGGGGCCGAGCTGAACGAAGCGGCCCTGGAGCCGTACCGGCTCCGGGGCGAGCCATGAGCCGGACGAACACCACGGTGCACAAGCCACCCGCAGCCGCCAACGCGCCAAGAGCAGCCAGAGCGCCCAAGACATCGGCCAGCTCGGTGACCTCGGCGGCTCCGGCGGCACCGGTGGCCGAGGCGCCGCGCCGGCCGGGGAGACCCCGTCGCGCCCATCCGGCTGATGTGACTGATGGTACCTACCAGAGCGCCGACCGGATGCTGGCGGTCCTCGAGCTCTTCACCGACGAGCGTCCGTGGCTGCGCGTCGGCGACGTCGCCGTACGAATCGGGGTGAGCGACAGCACTGCCTCGCGCCTGCTCGCCCGACTGGAGGCGCGTGGCTTCGTCGAGCGCCAGCACGACACCGGCTTTTACGCTTTGGGCCCGCGCGTGCTCACCCTTGCCGGCGTGGCGATGAACCACTCCGAGATCCGCCGCGCCGCGCTGCAGGAGATGCACCGCCTGGTGTACGCGCTTGGCTTGGGGGTCAACCTCGCGGTGTTGCGTGACGGCGCCGTCTTCTACCTCGGCAACCTCGACGGGCGGCGTGCCCCACGGCACTATACCTTGCTCGGCCGCCGCTACCCGCTGCACGCCACCGCCTTGGGCAAGGTGCTCCTGGCCTGGCGATCCGCCGAGGAGGTCGAGGCGCTGGTGGCGGCGCCGGACGGCCGCCTCACGCGCTACACGGCCAACACCGTCGGGGGCGTGCGCCAGCTCCAGGCTTGCCTGGACGCGGTGCGCCAGCGCGGCTACGCCACCGAATGCGAGGAGTTGGCAATGGGCCGGGCCTGCGTCGCCGCGCCGGTTCGAAACCGGCGCGGTGCCATCGTCGCCGCACTGAGCATTTCTGGCCCGGTGCGCGCCGTGAACCTTCCCCATCGCGAGACGGAGCTGGCCGCCGCCGCCGCCGACGCGGCGATGCATATCTCAGAGCGCCTCGGCTTTGTCATGGCACCGCTGGCCGTGCGCCCGCCGCTCGCCGCCGCGGCGACCGCGCCTCCCGTCGGCGACGCAACCGAGCTATTCCATGAGGACGAAGCGCCCCTGCCGGACTGGCTCGCCGGCAGCCGAGAGAACCGATAGGACCGAATAGAACCGAAGGTAGATGGCACGAGAAGAGCGCCAAAGAAGGAGAAGGCCACTATGAAGATGCAGCAGATCCTTTCGCTGGAGTCACCCGCCCCTGCCGGCACCGACGATACAGCGTTCCGAGCAACGCGACGCCACCTTACCGCTGGCGCGTTCGCCGCGCCGTTGGCCGCTTTACTGGCAGCCTGTGCGCTGCGCGACGGCACCGAAGAAACTGTGCCCGGGCCGAGCAAGACGCCGGTGACGTTGCGCTACACCCATGCCTGGAGCCCGCTGTACCTCGACCGGATGGACCGGATCATCGCGGACTTCAACGCCAAACACCCGAACGTGAAGGCAGAGCATCAGCGGCTTCCCGCCGGACCGGGCAAACTGCACGAGGACCTGATGGTGGTACTCGCCGCCGGATCGCCGCCCGATGTCACCATGCAGTGGCGCGGGGCCATGCCCGCCTTCGCCGCCAAGGGCAGTCTGGTGGCCCTCGACCCGTTCATCCGGCGGGACAAGTTCGATACCTCGATTTACTACGAGAACGAGCTCCGTTCCTCCCAGTTCCTGGGGAAGACGTACCTGCTGCCGGCTGCCGCCAGCGGCGCCTGGTACCTGCTCTTCTACAACCGCGACCACTTCCGCGAGGCCGGGCTAGACGAGAACAAGCCGCCGGCGACGTGGGACGAGGCCACCCGCTACACCGGTCTCCTGACCAGGCGCAGCGCGGACAACAAGATCGAGCGGCTTGGCTTCGAGCCGGCGCTGCGTGATGCCGGCACCTTCAATTCCCCCTTCGCGGCCTGGCTCCACACCAACGATGGCAAATTCGCCAGCGACGACGGCCGCAAGCTGCTCTTCGAGAGCCCGCAGGGGACCGCCACGCTCGACTGGATGCTGGCCGTCGTCAAGCAACTCGGCGGGCGCGAGGCATTCGACGACTTCGTTAGCCGCGCCAAGGGCGGCCACGATTCGTTCCCCATCGGCCTGCGCTCGATATACATGACGAACCACTCGTTCCCAGCCCGTCTCAAGGAGGTGGCGAAGGACCTGCGGTACGGCATCGGCACGCTGCCGCGGGGCAGTGCGAACGGCGCGAAGGGCATCGTGCGCGGCGGCTGGGCCAACGGCATTCCCACGGGTGTCAAGGCACCGCACGAGTCGTGGCTGCTGACGCAATACCTCTCGGCAACCAAGGAAGGCGCGGGGTGGTTTATGCAGGAGCAGGTGCGCCCCTCGCCGATCCGGGCGGTCAACGAATCGCCGGTGTACCGGGACCTGCCGCACTGGGACATGATCAAGGCGGGGCTGGTGTCCGACATCATCGTGGCGCAGACGCCGATGGACCTTGAGATCGACACGCTGACGGCCAAGGCGGTGACGGAGGTCTACCAAGGCAAGACGCTCCCCAAGGAGGCGCTCCAGTTCGCGCAACGCGAGGGCCAGCGGCTGCTGGACGAGTTCTGGGTGGGCGTGAAGCGGTGATGGTACCGTCTGCTCGACCGGTGCCCACCGGTTCTGCCGCGCCGCCGCTTGTGGTGGCCGCCGCCTCGGTGCGGCGCCAGCGCATCGTCGGCGTGTCGGTGACGGCGGTCAACATCCCGTACGAGGCACCGACGATCACCTCGTCGCTCGCGGCCGGCGATGGCAGCCGGGCAAACAGGGCAAACAGGGCAAGCAAGACGGCCGAGACGGTGAAAGGCGAGACGGTGAGAGGAGGGGTGGCCGTACACGGGGTAGCGGTGTTACGCCGCGGCCG
>JACQGX010000280.1 GCA_016199265.1 Chloroflexota bacterium
CCGTCGTTCCCCTTCCCTGTAGGGAGGGGGCCAGGGGGTAGGTCTGTCCCACTTGCCCCGCGTGTTTTCTTGACCTCCATCAACGCCTCCGCGAGGTCCTCGCACGCGGCAGCGCGGCCCCCGGGCTTGGTCCCCGGTGTCTCACCAACCGCCGCCGTGCCCCCGCGTCCTCCTGCCCATCACCGCTCCTGCGGCCCTCCTTCGCGCGCCGCGCCGGCGCCCGCCCGCGAGACCGCGCCCTCCACGGTTCCGGTGTCACGTGACCTGCCACGCGCCGCCACCGCGGCACCCGGCGGGGCTCGAGCGCGGCCGGGCCGGCCCGGCTGCCGTAGCGCCACGGCAGCCGCTGTCTCACTCCATATGTCTCACTTTGGCCCCGCCGCCCCGGCCGCCCACCGGAAGCCCGGCGGGCGGTGGTAGATTAGCCGCCTCGGGCGATGGCGGTCAGCTCCTCGTCAAGGATGGTGAGGGCATCGCGCACGCTCTTTTTGCCCGCGTCGGCGTCCTTGATCATCTGCTCGATGCGCGGGATCATGTCCGGCCAGCGCGTATGCATCGGGAACCGTTCCGTGCTCATCGCCGCCTCGGCGACGATTTGTTTGCTGGCCGGTGGCCCATCTAGCTTGAGATACGGTCCGGTCAGCAGCAAGCGCAGGCTGGGCGCGAAGCGGGCCTTCTCCATCCACTCTCGCTGTCCCGGCTCGCCGGTGACGTGCTTGAGGAACTCCCAGGCCAGTTCGGGCGCGCGTGACTGCGGCGCCAGTCCGTAGCAGAAGCCCCAGAAGTACAGGTGGCGGCCGTTGCGGCCTCTGGGCATCGGCAGCACATCGTAACGCAGGTCGGGCGGGATGGACGTCAGGATATTGATCTGGAAGCCGGAGATGGCCACACGGTTTTGGGGGAAGGCACCGCTGCCGGAGTTGCCCTCGTTTGTGTGGCCGCCCGCCCGGACGTTGTGCTTGCGGTGCAGGTCCACCACCCATTCCACTGCTTCGAGCGTCTTGGGGTCCTTCGACCACTTGAACTGCGTCGGCTCCTCGCGTGGGGTCATCGGCTCGCCGCCGAATGCCCAGATGTAGGTGTACAGGCGGAGTGGGTTCGGCATGCGGTCGTGATAGCCCCACAGCGTGTCCTCTGGCCCCTTTCGTTCCGTCAGGCGCAGCGCCAGATCGACCACCTGTTTCATGTCCCAGTCCGCCTTTGGTGGCGCGACCCCCTTGCGCTGCCGGATGTCCTGGTTGTAGACGGCGATGCTCGTGGAGAGCCCGACCGGTAGCGCCGCCAGCTTTCCCTTCCAGGTCAGGCCGTCGATCGCGCCCTTCGCGTGGTCGGTCGCCTTGTACGTTGGGTCGCGCCGCATCCACGCGTTGAGATCGCTCAATGCCTGCGCCCTTTCCATGTAGACCGGTACGAACTCCGGCACGACCCCGACCAGGTCAAGGCGTTCGCCACCGGCAATGAGTGTCATCAGCTTCTCGAACGTCGCGGCGAACGGACCGCCGGTGTGGGCGATCTGCTCGACCGTGACGTTGGGGAACTGCTCGTTGAAGCTCCGGGTCATGGCCGCGTACGCTTCGCCACGTACTCCGGTGTTCGAGCTCCAGATGAGCCAGGCCAGCGTTTCTTTCACGCTCCGGTCGACCGTCCGGGCGCTCGTCTGCGTGATCGCCGCCGCTGGGCCTTCGGTAGCACCACAGGCCGCCAGGCCAAAGGCCCCTCCTGTCGCGGCGGCGGCCACCGTTGCCCGGACAAATCGCCGCCGCGTCGCGAGCCGGTCGCTGTGCCTGCGCACCAGACCAGATGCGGACGACCACCTCTGCTGTACTCTCGCCCCCGCAGCCATTGCCGCCACTACCGTGCCTCCTTCTGTGGACGATGCAAGCTAGGTCACGGCACCAGCCTCCGGTCCAGCATCGCGCCGGGCAGGCGGATATACGTCGTGGGTCCCCCCGTCCCGCTGACGTTCCTAGTCTTCGCATTATAGGCGCGCCGCCTCCGGCACGCCAGTCGGGGGCGCACGCAGAAGTTCCGGATGCGGGGAGGACTTGTAGGGGCGTATGGCATACGCCCCGGGGGTCGCGGGCGGGCGTATGCCATACGCCCCTACGACACGTCGCCCGTGCCTGGAACACTTGCCTGGACCCAATATCACGGGCGCTTGCGCCGCCGTTTACCATCTCCTGCGGCCGGATGGGCGCGTCTTCAGCTCGGTCTTCGGCACGCGACGCGGCTCCAGTGCGTCGGCCCGACGGCACTATCTCCACGTCAAGCTGCACCTCGGCCGCACGCGCTGAACCGCCGCTTCCCTTTCCGGACATACAGACATACGAACTACATGAGGTACAGACAAAATGAAGGATCCATCGAGTTCGTCGACAGCCGAGGGGGACCGCTTTGATCTCCTCATCCGCGGCGGTACGGTGATCGACCCGGCGCAGGGCGTCTATGGCCGGCGTGACGTGGGCATCCTCCACGGCGTGATCGCGGCCGTGGCCGAGGCGTTGTCGGCCGTGCAGGTGGCGCGCGTGATCGACGCCGGCGGTGTGCTCGTCACCCCTGGCCTCATCGACCTCCACGCGCACGTCTTCTACCGCGTCAATTCGCACTCGGTCGATCCAAGCGCGCTGGCCGCTCGTTCCGGCACGACCACCATGGTCGATTGCGGCAGCGGCGGCGCGGCCACATTCGACGCCTTCCGCCACTACGTCGCCGCACCGGCCGCCTGCCGCGTGCTGGCGTTTCTGAATATCTCCCTCGTCGGCACCATCGCCACGCACGGCGGCAGCACGGCGGCCCCCATCGGCGCCGACATGCCCAACGTCATGTCCAAGTTCCTCCACCTGGGGATGCCGCTGGAGGAAGTGGTCCGCGCCAGCACCATCCGCCCGGCGCAGGCCATCGGTTGGGGCGTCCGCATCGGGTCGCTCGCCGTCGGGTGCACCGCGGACGTGGCCGTCTTCTCTCTCGAAGAAGGCGAGTTCCCGCTCTACGACAGCGACCGGGTGCCGGAACGCGCCGCGCGCCGGCTGGTCGCACGCCACACCATCGTCGCCGGGCAGGTCCTGCAGCCTGCGTAGCGGCCGCCGCCATCCGCTTTCTGCTCAGCCACGACGCCGCCTCCGTCACGGCCAGCACACGCCACATCGACTGCGGCCGGACTTCCACCGGCAAGTGCTCGTGGACTTCACAGGACATGCTGCAGGCAAGTGTTCCGGTCATTTCTCCGTTCGCGCTGACCCTGTCGAAGGACGTGTCCGCCCTCACCGGTACGATTGCTCACACCCAGACCGACCCGTTTCCTTGATTACCCTGAACGTCTGTTCTACCATGTGACCGCGCGAGTGCCGTCGTGTGCTCGGTGCGGCCGCGCCTATACTAGGCGCAATGCCGTGTGGCCGCGGCGACAAGACAATGACTGGTACCCCATCCGCCGTTCCTCGGTTCGGTGAAGATCGTAAGCTGCGTGGCGCGTTCTTCACGCCTCCGGCCATCGCCGATTTTCTGGTGAAGTGGGCCATCGATCGCCGGCCACACGCGAAAGTGCTGGATCCAACGTGCGGCGACGGAGTCTTCTTGCGTGCTGCCGGCCGCGTCCTTCGCACGCTCGCAGGATCGGATCTCGAGCTCGAGAAGCAAGTCTATGGCGTTGACCTGCACGAAGAATCACTTGCTGC
>JACQGX010000285.1 GCA_016199265.1 Chloroflexota bacterium
AAGCTCGGCCGACCATCACTGGAGAGCCGCGTGCGGGGAAACTTGCATGCGCGGTTCGGAGGGGGGCCGACGGAAAAGGCCTGCCACCCAGCGGGACCTCGCCGGCGGCCTACCCTACTCGGAGGGGGCCGACGGAAAAGCGCTGGCATACCCTACAATTCGCCACGACGGCTACCTTATTGATGTCGCACATCAGTTCAAGCGAAGTAGAGGTCCGAAAGACCACCGACGCCGAGGCATGTCATGCCCTCGCGGCCGGCTTTCCGGACTACTTCACTGCCCGTGGCTTGGAGATTCTGAAAGTCGACTTAGCAATCGGTGAACTGTATGGCGCGTTCGCTGGTGACACGCTCATCGGCTTCGCACTGTACAAAGAACTCAACCCTGAGGCAGTTGAACTGGCTT
Source organism: Chloroflexota bacterium (assembly GCA_016199265.1). Classification (GTDB taxonomy): domain Bacteria; phylum Chloroflexota; class UBA11872; order UBA12225; family UBA12225; genus JACQGX01. Next base: position 406 of record JACQGX010000285.1, read on the forward strand.
GGCTTGCCGTTGCCAGACGCCACTGGTCCCGCGGTGTCGGAACCCGACTTGTCAACGAAACCTTAACCGGCCTCCCAAATCAGTATCGGGCGTGTGAGGTCAAGACCTTGGCGGCAACGGTCCCGGACGCGGGCTACGACAGAACACGGCGGTTCTATTCGAAACTCGGCTTCATTCCACTCGAAGTCATCGACCCGTATCCCGGTTGGGATCCGGGGAACCCCTGCCAGATCCTGGTGCGGTTTCTTTCCAGATAAGACGCCCTGAACGGGTAAGAGCCGCTAACTCGCCGGCGACCTACCCTACATTCACGGCCGGCGGTGAGGACGATCGCCGCGGCGGCATGCGAGCGGCCGGCGTAGGTGCCCATCCGCGGCGGCGCTGTTGGCGTGCCCGGCGCGCCGGATCAGGCTGAGCGCCAGGTAGCGGCATTCGGCCATGGCCGGCGCCGCGGCGCCGGCCCGCACAGTCGAGCGGTCCTCGTCGAAGGTCACGTCCCGCCTTGAGCGTGTCGCGCAGGAACTCTTGGAGCTTACGTCTAATCTCTTCGGCCTTCGGCACCGTGAAGCCCAGCAGGAAACAGGGTAGGCCGCCGGCGTGTTGCCGACCCATCAGGATCGGCACTTTTCCGTCGGCCCCCTCCGAGACCGGACGCGTCCGATTACAGGCATCCGGCTCTCCAGTGTCTTGATCCACGCGCGTTCTTGAGCCGTGACGCACGGCCTGGTGTTTGTTCGGCGAAGCAGTTGTGCTGCGTCAGGTTTGGTATCGTGGTGTTTCGCACACGTCCCCGACGAGGATTGCCGTGACAGACACGACAGGTTTTGATGTCCGCCGTCCCTGGTATCATGGCTCTCAGCAGCGACTGACGACGTTGCGCGTCGGGAGTTCGATCACGCAGAACCCGGACGTGGCCCGTGCCTTCTCCCACCGCCCCTCGCTGGTGACGCAGTCGGACGGCGGAAGAGTGAAGCACAGTGGGACGACGCCCGGGTACCTGTACGTTGTGGCCGAAGAAGTACGGCCGGAGGACGTGTATCCCCACCCCCACCCAGTGAACGTCAGCCGGTGGGAGTGGCTCACGAAGCGAGAGCTTCGGCTGCAACTGATCGAAGAGACTCGGGTGTGGGACGAGGAGCGATTGTCCGATGAGCAGATCGCGCGCCTGAGGCAGAGGCTGGAACTGGCCGGCGTAACCGCGCTGGTGGAATGGCGTGCCGGCGACGGCGAGCGTCGTCTTTCGTCCCACGCGGGCAGTACCTGACCGGCGTGCTAGCCGGCGGGGTATCATTGCTGGCAAGCGAGGTGGGAGCAGGCAAGGTCGCCACGGTCGCCACGGTCACCGTCGACCAGGTGCTCGCCGTGCGCCCCACAATCGCCTTGGCGTGAAGGTCCGACCTTCATTCCTTTGTGTATGGCCCGCGGTACCGGCTGTCAGCCGCCTCGCGGCCGGGTCGCGGCAGTTTCGTGGAGGCGTGAGCCGGCGAGGCGGCAAGGAGCAACAGATGGACGGGCATGCGAAGCGGTGGGCAGATGCGCAACCTTTCACACGGCGACGCGGCGTGTCGCTGGCCGCCGGGACGGTGCTGACGAGTCTGCCGTGGCTGGCCGCCTGCGGCGGCGAGGCGCCCTCACCGGCCTCGCCCAGCAGTGGCGCCCGCACACTGGCGCCGGCGAGCCTGGACGTGTGGCTGTGGTGGAAGGACCCCGTCGAGTCGCTGCAGAAGATGGGCGAGAGCTTCGTCACGAAGCATCCCGGCAGCGCGGTGAACGTAGACAGCCCAAGCGGCTACTGGGACAAGCTCACGGCAGCGCTGGCCGGCAACGCCGGGCCGGACCTATTCTTCATGAACAACGTGAACTACTGGGCCTGGGCCGGGCGCGGCCTGCTGCTGGATCTGGATCGCCTGATCGCGGGTGATGCGGCGATGCGCCAAAATGTGGAGGCGTCGTGGAAGGACGCCGTGACCTTCTACAAGTTCAAGGGCAAGAACTTTGGCTTGCCCTACATGTACACGACCGTCGTGTTGTACTACAACGAGGAGCTGCTGCGGGCGGCGAATCTCAAGACGCCGGCCGAGGCCGGCGATGCCTTCGACTGGACCATGGCCCGCGACCACGCCCAGAAGCTCACCCGGCGCGAAGGGAGCGAGGTGAAGATGTGGGGCCTTATGTCTACGGAGGGGATCGAGACCGGCTGGCTCAACTGGGTACGCGCTAACGAGGGTGATTTCTTGGACAAAGATGCCAAGAAGAGCATCGTCGACCAACCGGCCTCGGCGGAGGCCTGGCAGCACCTGGTTGATCTGCGCCTTAAGGATCGCGTCTCGCCCGACGTGGAGGCACTCAAGGCGATGAACGCGCGCGACCAGTTCACCAACGGCAAGCTGGCGATGTGGCCCAGCGGAAGCTGGCAGATGAAGACCTTGAACAGCCAACTGAGCGGCTTCCGCTACAACATCGCCCAACTCCCTGCTTCACCGCGGACGAAGAAGCGCGGTGGGACGACGAACATCGTCGGCGTGGTGATCAACAAGGATGGCAAGGCGCGTGACCAGAGCTGGGCGCTGCTGACCCACTTCCTGTCCAAGGAGTCGCAGGACATCATCGCCCGCGCCGACGTGCTGGCCCCGGTGCGCAACGATTCCGCCGAGCTGTACTACGACCCGAAGCTGGGCCCGGCCAACCGCAAGGCGGCGCTGGCGATGCAGCGGTGGACGACGCCACTGCCTGCACATGAGAAGGTGAGCTGGACGGAAATGCTGCGGCCGGTGAACGAGTGGCAGCCCAAGATCCTGGAAGGGAGCACGTCCGTCAAGGAGGGCCTCACCCAGATGGCCGCCCAGGTGAACGCGCTCTTCGCCCAGGCCGGGTGAGACGACCTGCCGGCGC
>JACQGX010000286.1 GCA_016199265.1 Chloroflexota bacterium
TCACCCCCAGCCCCTCTCCCACACGGGGAGAGGGGAGTCGACCCCCACGACGCCGCCGACCCGTTCCCCCTCTCCACTCCGGTGGAGAGGGGGAACGGGGGTGAGGTTCTCCCGGAGAGGGAGCCAGGGGGTGAGGGGGAAGCACCGGTGTGATCCGCAGCTCGTCGATCCGCGGCGACGGCACCGGCTCGAGCCAGACCGTCTGCCAGATGCCGGTGGTGCAGTAGTAGTCGATCCCGTGCGGCACACCGCTGCTGGACTGCTTGCCGCGGGGCTGGTGCGGGTCCTGGCGGTCCTCGACGCGCAGCACCAGCCGGTTCTCGCCTTCGCGCAGGTAGGGAGAGACGTCAAGCGAGAACGGCACGTGGCCGCCGCGGTTGTGGCCGGCCTCGTGCCCGTTGACCCACACCGTCGTGCGGTAATCGACCGCGCCGAAGTGGAGCAGCACGTCCCGGCCGAGCCACGCTTCGGGCACGCCGAAGCTGCGGGCATACCACACGACCTCGTGGATGCCCGTATCGCCGATGCCCGAGAGCGCGCTCTGATACGGGAACGGCACGACGATGCGCTGCGGCAGCGGCCGGCCGTCGAACCAGCCCTCGCCGCATCCGCTGTCGCTGTCGTCGAACGCGAACTCCCACTCCCCGTTCAGATTGAGCCACTCCCGCCGCACGAACTGCGGGCGAGGGTACTCAGGGCGGGGGATGCTTTGTGCCCGAATGACTTCCATCGTACGGTCAGGCAGGCTCCTATTTCACCGCAGAGACGCAGAGACGCAGAGAACGCGGAGAGAAAGGGGGAAACCGCAATTGAGCGCAGAGAGGAATTGGTTCACTCGGCGTTTGTAGACGGTATCCTCTCCTTCTGATCTTCTCTGCGTCTCTGCGTCTCTGCGGTCTACCCGTTCCTCTCCGCGTTCTCTGCGCGAACTCTGCGTCTCTGCGGTGAAATCCGTCTCTCCTCAGCTCGACGCGGCGATGCCGGCTTCGGCTAGGATGGTTTCCGCAGTGCGGATGCTCGGCGCCGCCGGCGCCGGTGGACGGCCCGGCGCCCCGGCGAGGCGGCGCGACGTCAGCTTCGGCAGCGCGTCGCCGTGCGCCTCGATCAGCTTGTCGGTCATCGCCCAGATTTCGTCGAGGCTCAGCACGCTCGCCGTATGCGGGTCGAGCATCACCGCCTGGTAGAGCGCGTCCCGGTTGCCGGTCAACGCCGCCTCCACCGCGAGCTGATGGACGCTGATGTGGCTGCGGTTGAGCGCCGCGAGCTGCGTGGGGAAGTCGCCCGTGTGGCACGGCATGACGCCCGCGCCGTTCACCAGGCACGGCACCTCGACGATCGAGTCGGCCGGAAGGTTGGGAATCAGCGCCGGCGTGCGCCGGTCGAGCGAGTTCGGCACGTTGCCGTTGAACGACCAGTCCCGGTTCGCCTCGATCGCCCGGATGATGTACGCGGCGTACTCGTGCGAGAGCTTCATCTCGATCGGCTCGCCGCGCTCGACCTGCCGGCGCGTGTCCTCGAACTCGGTCAGGTTGCGTTCGCTGCGCCGCACGTACTCGTCGAGCGGGATGTCGAACTCCCGGATGAGCGCGTCGCGCTTGATGAAGTACGGCACGTACTCGGCCATGTGCTCGCTGCTCTCGGTGACGAAGTACCCGAGGCGGCGCATCATCTCGAAGCGCACCTTGTCCTTGGCGTAGATCTCCGGAATCTGCATCGCCTCCCAGAGCTGCGGATACGCATCCAGGCGCTTGTGCGTGAACTCGAGGAACCACGCCATGTGGTTGATGCCGGCGACGCGGAAGCCGACCTCCTCGTACGGCACGCCGATGTAGCGCGCGAGCTGGCGCGACGTGCCCTGCACGCTGTGACACAGCCCCACCGTCTTGATCGACGACGCGCGCTCGGCCGCGAGGCACAGCATCGACATCGGGTTGACGTAATTGAGCAGCAGCGCGTTCGGGCAGACCTCCTCCATGTCGCGCAGGAGGTCAAGCAGCACCGGGATCGTGCGCAGGCCGCGGAAGATGCCGCCGACGCCGAGCGTATCGGCGATGGTCTGGCGCAGTCCGTATCTGCGAGGAATCTCGAAATCCTTAAGCGTCGCCTGGTGCATCCCCACTTGGACGGCGTAGATGACGTAATCCGCCCCGGCGACCGCCTGCCGGCGATCGAGCGACGCCTCGACCCGGGCCGGCGCCTCGACCTGTTCGACGAGCCGCTCGACTGTCTTCTTGGCCGTCTCCAGCCGGACGGGATCGATGTCCATCAGCGAGAGCGTCGCGTCGCGCAACTCCGGGAAGCTGAGAATGTCCATCATGAGCCGGCGCGCCCAAATAACGCTGCCCGCCCCGATCAACGCAATCTTCATGAACGTGACTACTTTGGGTTAGTCAAGAGCTAGGATCTGGGACCTAGACGTAGTCCAAAGTCCAAAGCACGTCGCAACTGGCCATCGACCTTGGACTTTGGACTTTGGGACTTTGGACTCGGTGGACTCGATTAGGGAACCGCGAGCATCAGTTATCCGAAGCGACCGCCGCGACGACCCCGCCGGGCAACTCGGGGTAGAGAACGGCCTGCACCATCTCGCTCTGTCCCGCGTCCAGCGCGTCGTAGACCTCCTGCGCCTGCGCAAACGGCACGACGTGCGTGATGAGGTGCTCGCGTACCGCCGGCCCGCAATCGCGCAGGAAGTTGATCGTCTCCAGCGCCAGCCGGTGCCGGTTCCAGGTGCCCGCCAGGCGGCGAGGCACGCGCCGGATCTGGGCGCAGATGTGGCGCAGTCCGTTGTGATGGAACGCCTCGCCGAAGCGCACGTTAGACGCGCCGCCCTGGTAGAAGCCCAGGTCGATCACCGTCCCCTGCGGCCGCAGGCTGTTGAGCGCCAGGTTGAGCAGCACGTCCGAGCCGCTGCACTGGAACGCGGTGTCGGCGCCGAGGTCACCCGCGGTACCGGTCTGCCACCGCTCTTTGAGCGCCACCGCGGCGTCGCCATCGGTCGTATTCACCGGGAACATGCCCAGCCGCTTCGCCACCGCGAGGCGATCCGGCGCCCGGTCGACGACCGCCACTTCGGCGGCGCCCGCCCAGCGCGCCATCATCGCGGTGAGCAAGCCGACCACGCCCGCGCCGAAGACCGCTACGTGCCGGCCACGCAGCCCTTCGCCGAGTCGCGTGACGTGCTCGCCGAGCACCTCTTCGTCGGCGTGCAGGATGCCGTTGGCACAAATTGGGCCCATCTGCGCGACGTAGATGCCCAGGATTGGATCGACACCCTCCGGCAGTGGCACGAAGAAGTCGTGCCGCGCATCGGCGCGGTGGCCGCTCTTGTGCCCGTACGCCATGCAGACGACCTCGCCCTCGCGCGCCGCTGGCGTGCGCGAGGCGACGACTTGCCCGACCTCCATGTATCCGGTGGACCGCACGGGGTAGGCGTTGCTCGCCTGCCCCTCGCCATCCGATGGCAGGAACAACTTCAAGCTCTCATCCCACCGGCCGTGGAGGTAAGGGTTCGAGCCACGGAACTGCGTCAGCTCGGTCCCCGCCGAGACGCCGGTGTACAGCGTGTCGACGTGGAACTGGTGCTCCTGAAGCTCGCCGTCCTCATATACGAACTGATCGACGACGTGTGGCGCGCGGAATCCAACGCTGACCGTCTGCCGCGGTGACGCGGTGACGGCGACGAGTTGTTCGGGCGCGACCGTGAGGTCGATCAACGACTGGTGGCCATTCGGTGCGTGTGCAGATGCAGGTGCAAGTTCGTGTGCAGGTGCTGTAGCAGACGTGACTGGAGTCATACCGTTCCCGTTCGTCGGTGTCGGGTGGCGTGCCGGCTGCGTTGGAGGGCCGTTCGCCGGCAACGGCGACGCCCGAGCGCCGCCTTTCTTGTAGGTGGATCTATTCCTTGCCGGACACTGCATAGGTGCGGCCGGCGCGGCAGAAAAGCTTCGTGCCGAAACGCACCTCTCTTTTAGTCCTACAACTCAAGTATAGCGCCGTTCCGAGCCCGAAATCGCCCGCAACCAGATCGTAACCAGGTTGACGAAGCCGTGCCGCCGGGCGACCGTGCCCTCGCTAACACGATGCGCCGGGCCACAGAATGCGTCTGTCAAACGGTACAACGCTTGCTATCTCAGATAAGCGACGATGCCCCATATTGGTGGGGTAAACGGCGGGGGCGGTGGCCGCGTGACCGACGCCCACGGCGCATTTCTACGGCGAAGCGCTCGCGCCGCCGGCGGTGCGCACCGCCGCCAGATCACGATCGGTCGCAAACCACAACGCCTCGGGAATCTCGAACGTGAGGAACGAGTGGTTCGCCGAAACCCGCAGGCCGCCTCACTCTGCACTTGGCTTAGAGGCCGGCGCGCCGGAACGTCCACTCCTGAAGCGCAAAGGCCACCAACAGCGCCAACACAAGCGGGATCGCGATCCGAGCAAACCGTCGCAGCACGCGCGCCGCCGGCCTGGAGGCGCGCTGGGTCACCGCCGGCAGGTCGAGCCCACGACGCAGATAGCTCTCGCTTACCGCCACCACGATGAACAACGCCAGGCCCGAAAGCAGCGTGAACAGAAGATAGACGAACTGGAACGCCTCGTGCCTGCGGAAGTAATACCCCACCACTACTTCCACGGTGCTGCGCCAGGCCCAGAAGCTCTCATAGCAAAGGAAGATCAGCACGGCGTACAGGGCGTAGCAGAGCGCATAGGCCCAGCGGCTCGGCCGCTGGATGGCACGAGATGGCGTCACGCTCTGGACCATCGGTTTCGCTGCCATGGACTCGTCCATCACCTCACTTGATCATTCCCGCACCCGGCCGATCTCCTTCTCACCAGGAGGCTCGCTGCGCATTGCGCTGGGGTTGCTCGCGCCGAAAACGCTCTGCATCGACGGCCCGACGCTCTTGTCGCTCAACTCGGCCGCCAGCTCCCGATCGGTGTAGAACCACAGCGCCTCCTGGATCTCGAAAGTGAGAAACGACTGGTTGGCCATCGCAAACCAGTAAGCGTACTCCTCCACGGAAGAGCCCTGCCACGTCAGGCACATCAGCCACGTATCGACGTAGAGCAGCCACTGCTTGCGCTTGCGCACGTCACCCGGAACGTCAGGTGACGTGCGCTCGCGGAACGTGTAGATGCGCTCGAAGCGGATCAGGTTGCCCAGGATCGTTTCGTCCGCGGCCTCGATCTGGCAGTCTTCGAGGCTGCGCAACCCCTCGTCAACACCGGCCCGCAGATCCTCCAGGTCTTCTGCCACGACACGCTCCCCGAGCGGCGACACCCAAATGGTGAAGACGGTGTGCGGATCGCGCGGGTCCGGCGCGAACCCGACTCCTTCCCGCGCGGCAACTGGTCGATCGGCCGGCTTCGCCATGCGGGCGCGCTGTCCGCGCTTCGGTTTCTGGAGACGACCACGGGTCTTCTCCGCGCTCCGCTCCTTTCCCGCACCGCCGGCCGCCGCCGGTTCCGGCATGACGTCCTCGACCACCGGTTCGTCGCTGCGGATCTCGAAGAACGACCAGTCCGAGGGATATCGAATGCTGAAGCGGCCGCGGAAATCGTGATGGATGATCACGCCGCTGAACTTGGGTCTCTCGCGCGTCTTCGGCGTGACGTTCGCGCCGGTCGCCGTCGTCGGCGAGGGGGTAACCGCCATGGGACGTATCATAGCAGCGGTGGATGAGCGGGCCAACCCGATCAGGTGGCGCTGCGAAAGTGAGCATACGCTTCCGCCAGCGTCGACGGCACGACGTCGTACCGTTCGTCTATGCCCACGAGGTAACTCAGCAGCGATTCCAACGTGTACCGCGGACGCGATGACCGGTCCTGGTAGGGGAACCGGCTGGTAGTCACGAAGCAGAGGGTGCGAAACGCGATCTGCTCCCGCTCGTGCCGCTCGAGCTGCGAGGCGATCAGCGGCGCGTGCCAGCGATCCAACGTCCCGTTCTCCACCGCCAGGTCGGGCGAGAGGCCGCCCCGGCACTGCGTCGCGTCCGTCGTCGCCGGTACTTCCACCAGCGGGAGCGCTCCCGCCTGCAGCCGGTCGGTGGCGCTGGCAAAGTGCGTGTCGGCCGCCGCGCCGGCCCACACCGCCTGGTACTTCGGCGTCCGCCGGCCGGGGCTGGAGATCGACGACTGTCGGAAGCGAGCGGTGGCCAGTTGCGGGAACGTCTCGTCGCTGGCGGAGAACATCGCGCTGCGCACCGACAGCGGCCGCCGTTCTAGCGCATCCTCGAAGCGTCGCACCGCGTCCTGTACCACCTGCTGCTGCAGCTCGCCTGGATACGCGCCCAGGTAGCGCTTGTACCCCGCGCCGCGTAGCGTCGGCGGCTGAAGCAGCAGCCCCACGTCGACGCCGCTACCCGCGTACTCTTCAAGCAGCGGCGCGTGCGCGTCCGCCGCCTCAGGCGTGACGAACAGCGTTGCGGCGAACCCGGCGCGCAGGACCGTCGTGCAGAACGCGTCGATCGCCCGCCCACCGGCCTCCCAGGTAGCCGGGCCGTGCGGCAGCGCCCGCGCGCCCGGTGGCGGGCAATCCATCGTGAAGAGCACGTGCAGCCGTTGCCGAGCCAAGGCTTAGGGGACGGCCGGCGCCGCCGGTGTCGGTGTCACGCTCGACGCGGTCGCCATCGTGACCGCTGGGACAGCACTGGTCAGCGTCGGGATGCCGCGCAGGCTCAGCGTCTCAGCAAAGTGGCACGCCGCGTAGTGGCCGGGACTCACCTGACGCAGCGGGGGCCGTTCCACCTTGCACACATCTTGTGCGTACTGACACCTCGGATGGAAGTAACAGCCAGAAGGTGGGTTGGCGGGGCTGGGCACTTCGCCCGGAAGCTTCACCGGCCGGCTGCGGAGGCGTGGATTGGGCGGCGGGATCGCCCCGATCAGTGCCTCGGTATACGGCATCTTGGGGTTACGGAACAACTCCTCGGTCGGCGCCACCTCCACGACGTAGCCGACGTACATCACCGCCACGCGGTCGCTGATGTGATCGACCACCGACAGGTCGTGAGCGATGAACAGGTAGGTCAGGTCGAACTCGTTCTGGAGGTCCTCCAAGAGATTGAGCACCTGCGCCTGCACCGACACGTCGAGCGCGGAGACGGGTTCATCGCAGATGATCAGCTTGGGGCTCATCGCCAAGGCGCGCGCGATGCCGATGCGCTGGCGCTGGCCACCACTAAACGCGTGTGGGTAGCGGCTCACGTGTTCGGGTCGCAGTCCGACGGCGGTAAGCACCTGCGCGACGCGATCGCGGAGCTCCGATCCCCTCGCGATCTTGTTCACGACGAGCGGCTCGGCGACGATACGGCCGACTGACATGCGCGGATCGAGCGACGAGAAGGGATCCTGGAAGATCATCTGCATACTCATCCAGACCCGCCGCAGCTCGGCCGTACCGGCACGCTCCAGGTGAATCTTGCCCAGCATGGGATCGTGAAAGACGATCTCGCCGTCGGTCACATCGTAGAGCCGGATGATCGTGCGGCCGGCGGTGCTCTTCCCGCAGCCGCTCTCACCGACAAGTCCCAGCGTCTCGCCCTCCCTAATGAACAGGTCGACCCCGTCCACCGCTCGCACGTAGCCCCGCAGGCGGCCGAGCAGGCCGCCGTGGATGGGGAAGTGCTTCTTCAGGCCGGTGACTTCGAGCAGGTTGCGCGCGCCGATTCGGTCTGACCTGTCCGTGCTGCCGTCGTCCCGTGTGCGCTGGGTATCAATCATGGGAGGCTCTCGCGTGGAAGGCTAGGCTGGCAAGGCGTCGCCGAGCGGCGGTCCGGTGCCGGACGACGCCGTCTGGGTGGGCGCCGCCACGGGTGTGCCATCCAGATTGTGGTACAGGAAGCAGCTCACTTCCACGGTCGGTGTGACCGGCCGCAGTGCCGGCTGGTAGACGTCGCACAAGCCGGGTTGAGCCACTGGACAACGAGGGTGGAACGCGCAACCCGGCACCTGGCTATACTGGTTCGGCAGGCCGCCCTCGATCACGTTCAAGCGCGCGTGGCGTGGCGTACCGAGGTGCGGGATGGAGCGCATCAGCGCGCGGGTGTAGGGATGTCTGGGCTCGTCGAACAGCTCCTCGACCGGCGCGCGCTCCACGAGCTGGCCCAGATACATCACCGCCACTTCGTCGGCCATTTGCGCGATGACGCCCAGATTGTGGGTCACGAAGAGGATCGACATACCGATCTCGGCCTGCAGCTCGCGCATCACATCGAGGATCTGCGCCTGGGTCGTAACGTCGAGCGCCGTCGTGGGCTCATCGGCCAGCAGCAAGTCCGGCGTACACGACAGCGCGAGGGCGATCATCGCCCGCTGGCGCATGCCGCCGCTTAGTTCGTGCGGATATGTGCCCAGCAGCCGCTTGGGGTTCGGCAAGCCGACCTTGCCCAGGATATCAACTGCCCGCGCCGCAGCTTCTTTCTTGTCTGTGGTCTGATGCAGCAGGATTGCCTCCATGATCTGATCGCCCACGGGGTAGACGGGGTTGAGCGCCGTCATCGGCTCTTGGAAGATCATGCTGACGTGGCCGCCGCGGATGGCGCGCATCTCGTCGCTGTTGCGATCGTAGCGCAACACATTTACCGGCGGGCCATTCTTGGGGTAGAGCACAATCTTGCCCGCCACAATCCTGCCGGGCGGCGGGACGAGTTGCATGATGGCGAACGCCGTCTGGCTCTTGCCACACCCGCTCTCGCCAACTACCCCCACCACTTTGCCGCGGGGAATCTCGAGCGTAACCCCATTGACCGCCCGTACCACACCGAGCTTGGTATGGAAGTGGACGTGCAGGTCCTCCAACTCGATGACGTTGTCGACCTGCCCGTTGGCCGAGACCTTCGCTTCTGCCACTGCCGATGTGGTCACCATAGGTTCGTCCCAAGTTCAAGGGTCAAGCTCGAGGCTCACAGCCGCTTCTCTCCCCAAGTCTCCTGTGAACGGTAAACGGTGAGCGCTGAACTCGATCTAGCTATACGGGTCGATCGCATCGCGCAGGCCATCACCGAGCAGGAAGAAACAGGCCACGGCGAGAATCACCGGGACGGCTGGCAGCAGCATCCAGGGGTGGATCAACACCGATTGGATTTGTTGGGTGTCGCGCAGCAGTACGCCCCAGCTCACCGCCGGCGGCAGCATGCCCAAACCGAGAAAGGAAAGCGACGTTTCGCCTAGGATGGAGTAAGGCACAGCGAGCGTGGCGATGACGATAATGTGGCTGGCGGCATTGGGCAGCATGTGGCTGAGGACGATACGCAGGTGCGACGACCCGGCGAGCCGCGCCGCCGCGATGTAGTCCAGCGCGCGGTAGGCGAGCACTTTGCCACGCAGCTCGCGCGCCAGTCCCGTCCAGCCGACGAGCGAGAGGACGATCGTGATCAGCAGATAGCGCTGCGTGACCGTCGTCGTGCGCGGCAGCGCGGCCGCGAACGCCGCCCAGAGCGGCAGCGTGGGCACCGCACGGATAATCTCGATGGTGCGCTGGATGGCGTTATCGACGACGCCGCCCATGTACCCCGAGAAGGCGCCGAGCAACGAGCCGATGATCAAGGAGAAGATGACGCCGACGATGCCGATGGTTAGCGAGACGCGCGAGCCCTCCAACACGCGCGAGAATAGGTCACGCCCTTGCTGGTCGGCACCGAAGAAGAAAAGCCTGGGCGGCTTCTCGGCCTTGGTCTCCGCCTGCGCCGAGGCGGCCCCGGCGACGTTTTGCCCGCCCAACCCGGCCAGCAGCGAGGCGACCGAATCCTTGGCCGCCGTCTTGCTGGCCGAAGGGGCCGCCTCGGCCGGCGGCGGCACGTCGACGACGCCGAAGAGATGGACGTCGGTGGGGATGAGCCCGAGCAGCCGGTGCTTGGCGCCGTGGACGAACAAGCGGATCGGCACCGCTCGCTCGCAATCGGCCTCGTACACCCACTTGAAATGGTCTGGGTCCAGCGTTTGGGTCAAAGGACAGACCGACGGCCAACCGTGCACCAGCTTGATGCGCGTCGGCGCGGCAAACGCGTGGTCGGTGTCCAGCTCGTTGTAGTCGTTGGGTGAAAGAAACGGCGCGACCGCCGCCGTCAGGTACATCAAGATCAGCACGACCAGTGCCCCCACCGACAGGCGGTTCTGCATGAACCGCCAGCGCATCAGCGTCCACTGCGACACCTGGTCGGCGGCTGATTCCTCCTTCTGGACGGCGACGCCTCCAAGGGGAAGCCCGGTGCTTACCGTTGCCATGCTGTCTCTCTATTGCTCAACGTTGCCCGACGTCCGAGGCGTAAGATTCACAGATCCTTCCTCCACCACGCTATCCCACTTTCAAGGTCGAACCTTGCACCTTGCCCTCATTCAAGACGCACGCGTGGGTCGACCCACGCCAGCAGGATGTCGGCCAGCAGGTTCCCGATCAAGAGCATCAGCGAGAGCATCAACAGGAAGGCGACGGCGAGGTACATGTCCTTGTTCAACAGCGCCTGGAGGTACATCGGTCCGGTGGTGGGCAGGTTGAGGACGATCGAGATGATGACCTCACCCGAGATCAGGAGCGGCAACGTGGTGCCCAGCGCCATGATCAGTGGGTGCAGCGCGTTGCGGACGGCGTGCTTCCAGATCACGATATGCTCGGCGACGCCCTTGGACCGGGCGGTCTGCACGTACTGCTGGCCGAGCACGTCCAGCAAGTTGGCGCGCATGATGCGCGTCAGGCCGGCCGTCCCACCCACCGCCAGCACGACCACCGGAATCCAGACGTGCCTAAGGAAGTCCAGCAGCCTGGGCAGGCTCCACGGTGCGTTCTTGAACTGCTGGGAGAAGAGCGTACCTACCTCCTGGTTGAAGGCACGGCTGGCCAGCACGAGCAGCAGCAGCGCCAGGAGAAACTGCGGTATGGCCACGCCGACGAACTGCAGCACCTGGATCACGTAGTCGGGCAGTGTGTATCGATGGGTAGCGGAGTAGACGCCGAGCGGAATGGAGAGGCCCCAGGAGAAGACCAGGGCGAAGCTGGAGAGCAGCACCGAGAAGCCAAGGCGTGCCCAGATCAAGCTCTTCACCGGCCTATCGAGCTGGAAGGACTGGCCAAAGTCGCCTTTCACCGCGCGCGAGATCCACTTCCAGTATTTCACCTGGATGGGATCATGGATGCCGTAGCGCTCCTCCAGGCCGCGGACCTGCTCGGCGGTCATATCGCCGCCCTGCTGGCGCAACTGCTGCAGCTTGACTTCGATGGCCGAGCCGGGCGGCAGCTCGATCAACACGAAACTGAGAATCGAGATGGCGATCATGGAGATGACCATGAACGACACTCGCCGAATCAGGAAGTTGAGCATGGCACACTCTGTTTTACGTCAACAGTCAACGTTAGTCAACGTTCAACGGCCGCGCCACCGTGGCCGGCTTTGACCCGTGAACGTTGACCCGTGAACGTGGAGCCCTGCACTACGCCAGGAAGAGAGCGGCGCCTCGGGGAAGCGCCGCTCCAAACCGTGGGGCGCGAGGAGCTCCTACTGGTGCGCGGCCGGGTTGTCCCAGTACCAGGTCTCCGGGTCGTACACGGCCGGCGTGGGATGGATCCAGGGGTTGACGAAGCCGTGCAGCGCCAGGTCGTCACGCTTGGGGACGTTCCGGAGGCCCTTGTTGAACGCCAGTACGCGTGGCGTGTTGGCGGCAGTGCCGGAGAAGAATGGGCCATCCTGGATGTGGATCTTGATCAGGTCCCATACCAGGTGATGCCGCTCCATCGTATCGGCCGTGATCTTGGTTTGGTCGTAAGTCTGCCACAGCCGGTCGATAGGGCTGCCCGGCTCGCCCGGCTCGCGCGCCGGCGACCGGTCGTAGGGATCCTTTTCGAGCTCCTGGGTCTCTTTGGCCGTGCCCCTCAGCTCGTACCAGCGACCGTTCAAGGGCGCCCAGCGGGCGGTCTCCATGGGGACGACCCACTGCGGATAGACCAGGTGGTTCGGACCGTCACCAACCTCCCAGTTGGTCCGCGTGAGGGTCTTGCCGGACTCCCAGAGCTCCGTCCAGCTCGTGGGCGGCACCGGGTTGAGCGTCGCGTTGATGCCGATGGCCTGCCAGTCCTTGGCCAGGAACTCGTTCTTGCGCACGTGCTCACTCGGTGCGTCGGCGTGGTAGTCGAGCGTGATCTGCAGCGGCGAGCCATCGGGCATCGTACGCCGGCCGTCGGCTCCGACCTTGACGCCAATCTCGTCGAGCATCGCCTTGGCACGCGCCGGATCGTACTTGACCGCGCTGTCGCGCCATTCCTGGTAAATACCGGCACCGCCGGGGATCTGGTACTCGATCGCCTTGGGGCTCATCGTGCCGGTCGTCAGCTCGCCCGTGCCGAAGTAGACCGCCTTTTGCACCTGAGGCCGGTTGTAGGCGATGGAGAGCGCCTTGCGGAACTTCGGCTCGCGGATCAGCGCCCGCATCTTGGGATCGCGGAAGTTCCAGTTGAAGAAGTACAGCGAGGACGTACCCGAGCCGCCATCCCACAGGCGGATCTCCAGGTTGCTCTTGGCCTCGTTCTGGCGGACGGCCTCGATGTCGTCGAGCTGCAAGTTGAACATGCCGCCGGCGGCTTGCAGATCGGTGTTGCCGTTGATCACCGCCAGCTTGGCCACCTCGTTGTCCTGGAAGTTGGTGACTACCCACCGATCGACGTACGGCAACTGGTTGCCCGCGGTGTCGACCGCCCAATAGTAGGGGTTACGCACCCAGACCGCTCCCTGGCCCTGCTCAATCGATTCCAGCTTCCAGCCGGTCAGGACCGGCGAGTCGGGATTCTGGCGGAAGTCCCGCAGCAGCATGTAATTGTCGACCCAGTTGTCCGGGTCGAGGTTGGCGTTGTACTTGATGTGAAACGGCGCCAGGTAGCGCTTGGGTTGCACCCAGGCGCCGCCGTTGACGCGATTGACCCACATCGCCAGGCGGTCGGCCGTCAGCGGCGCCGGTGCGTCGAAGTTCAACTGGATCGCGTAGTCGTCCAGCTTGGTGATGGTCATCAGGTTGCCCTTGCCGGAACGGGCCTCGTCGGGCGGGTAGATCTTGAGATCGGGCGTGCCAACCTCGTCCTCCCACCAGAACAAGATGTCGTCGGCGCTGAACGGCTCGCCGTCCGACCACTTGACGCCCTCGCGCAAATGGAGCACCCAGACGCTGGCGTCCTCGCTGGATTCCCAGCTCTCGACCAGGCCCGGCCCGATCTCCAGGCCATCTCGCAGGTAGCGCAGCGGCGAATGGCCGTACATTGCCTCGGCGAGCGCGTTGCCCATACCAGCGTCGGTGGATTGCCTGGCAGCGGTGCGGAACGTGCCACCGTACTTGCCGGGGCTGATCCACTTGTGATTCACGACGTATGGATTCGCCGGCAGGCGCTCGCTCACCGGCGGGAGTTGCCCGGCGGCGACCTGTGCTGCCGTCATCGGCGATTCGTTGTACGCCATCTGCGCTTCGGCGGTGCCGGCATCGGACTTGACGACCGCCGCCACAGCCGCGCCCACGGCCGCCATGGCCGACAGCTTGAGAAACCCTCCACGCGTCAGCTTTGTTCGATCTAACATTACAATACCCCTTTCAGTCTCGCGGCTGATTTACTGGCGACGCTCACTTGTGCTCGCCAGAGAGCACGCGCTTGCTCGGCCATGGTAGATGGAAATGAGACAAAAGTCAAGTTGTGATTTCGGCTCCGTTTCTGGGGCGGGCCCTCGTACCTTTTCGGCCATCTTTCGGTCTGGCACAAACCTCGTACCTATACGCCGGCACACAGATTTCCACAGACGGAGGCGGTCACTTTACGTTTTGTCACCGCAGCGACGCAGAGTTTTCGTAGCGCACGCAGAGAGAGAAAGCCGATTAGCTCTCTGCGCCCCACTCTGCGTCGCTGCGGTGAACTCCTCTACCCGTCACAAACACGCGCGGCACAGCGCGACGATTTCCTGGGCAGCAGGCGCCCGTGGGTTGTTGGCTGGACTGCCGCTGGCGAGGCGACGCGCTTGCTCAAGGCCGACGTCCTTCACGTCCTTCGTCGAGCGCGGTGCTCTCAGGCGCACCTTCCAGGGCGTTGAGGAGGCGCTGAAGATCGGCGTTGGCGCCCTGCAGCTCTTCGAGCAAGCGCGTGTTGCGTTGCTGTAACGAGCGCACCGCATCGAGCAATGCCGCTCGTTCCCCGATACCCGGCGCCGAGGTCGGCGGCGCGCCCGAAGCAGGCGAATCCGCCGCGCCGGCCGCCGGTGGTGCAGCCGTCGTCGACTGCGCCGCCGGCGTCGTTTGCGCCGGCTGCGTCGTCGCGGCGCCCGCCGGCGTCGATGGACTCGGCGCCGGCGGCCGTTCGGCGGTCGCGATCACAGGTGCGATCGAAATCGGTCCACCGTAGAGCTGACTCAGCGCGTCCTCGACGCTCGTCCCCATGGCCACCCGGTTGCCGGTCGCGATGACGACGCGCTTCATTTCGGGCAGCCGGCTGCGCTCCGCCTGCAGATAGATCGGCTCGACGTAGAGATTGGAGTGGCCGATCGGAATCGCCAGCATGTTGCCGCGCAGCACGCGTGATCCCCCCTGGTTCCACAGCGTGAATTGGGCGGAAATCGCGGGGTCCTGGTCGATCCGCGCCTCCACCTGCATCGGCCCGAAGATGAGCGTCTCTTTGGGGTACTTGAACGCCACCAGCTTGCCGTAGTGTGCTCCATCGGAGCGGGCGGCGAGCCAGGTGATCATGTTGTCTTTGCCCGGGGGAGTGTAGGGCAGAATGTAGACGAACTCCTCACGCTGCTCCCCCGGCAGCCGCATGATAGCGTAGTACGGCTGTACCGGTCGCGCCTCGCCGAGGTAGACCTCCGCCGGTACGCTCAACTGGTCCTCGCGCTGGTAGAACACCCGCGGATCCTGCATGTGGTACAGCCGGTACATCTGCGACTGCACGACGAACATGTTCGTCGGGTAGCGCACGTGCGCCCGCAGCGCTGCCGGCATCCGGTCGAGCGGCTGGAAGAGGCCGGGGAACGCACCGTCATACGCACGGATGAGCGGATCCTCGCTGTCGGCGACGTAAAAGGTCATCGAGCCGTCGTACGCGTCGACGGCGATCTTGACGCTGTTCCGGAGGTAATTGAACGCGGGGGTCGCCGGCTGCGAGTAGGGATAGTGCCGGCTGGAGGTGTAGGCGTCGTAGAGCCAGATCAGCCGCCCGTCCGCCACGACGAGGTACGGGTCTCCGTCGTAGAGGAGAAACGGCGCCACCTTGTGCACGCGCTCGCGGATGTTCCGGTGGAAGAGAATGTGGCTGTCGCCGCGCAGCGCCGGTGTTACCAGGAGGTTGATGTCGCGCAGGTGCCAGGCGAACAAGATGCGCCGGAAGAACGAGCCGATGCCGACGCCGCTCTGCCCCTTGTAGGTCGTCTCGGCGTTCTCGCTGCCCCTCGGGTAGTCGAACTCCGGCACGGCGGTCTTCACCAGCACCCAGTCGGCTCGTGTCTCGCCGTAGTAGATCTCCGGTCGATCCACACGGATCTTACCCCGCGGCGGCACGTCTTGGACGATGAGCGTCGGCAGGCCCTCCGGCGTGACTTCGTTGACCGGACTGACGACGACGCCATACCCGTGCGTAAACTGCAGCCGCCGGTTTACCCACGTCTGCGCGTCCGGCGGGAGCTTCTGCGGCGAGAGCTCCCGCCCGGCGATCATCACCTGCCGGTACTCGCCGTCGATAACGTAGCGGTCGAAGTCGGCGTCGAGGAAATCGTAGTAGCCGCGGATGCTCTGGATCTGGTTGTAGGTCGCGAGGAGCGGCTCGTAGTCCCACAACCGGACGTTGCGCAGCGTGGTGGGGTTGGCCTCTGCCTCGTCGCGGGTGACGGCCTCCGCGACCGCAAATGGCTCCTCCTGCACTCGATCAAGACCGTAGGCCCGACGTGTCGACTCGATGTTGCGCTCGATGAAGGGACGCTCGAGCTGCAGCTCGTTGGGCGCCACCCGCAGACGTTGGATAAAGAACGGGTAGACGACGGTGCCGCCGAGCCAGGCCACTGCAAAGAGGGCGGTGGCGCCGATCGCAATCGACGGCCCGCGCACCACCACCCCGAGCGCCAGGCCGGCCGCCGCCGCGATCGAGATTCCCAGGACGAGCCACAGCGCCGGCCAGTACGCGTTGACGTCGGTGTACCCCGCGCCGAACGTCGCGCCCCGGCCCGAGTACACCAGCTCGAACATGCGCAGGCGATAGTGCCACGCCAGGAGCGCGAAGACAATCGCCCCCAGCAGCGTCAGGTGCGCTCGAATGCCCGGGCCGAACGCCAGCTCGATGCGCCGGTCCCCGGTCTCCTCCTCGATCTTAAACCCCTGCCCCTGCGTCTGGGGCACGATCAGGCGGAAGAAATAGACCGTGGCCACGCCAACCAGCGCCAGAATGGCGGCCCACAGCGCCCACGTGCGGAGCGCCTGCAACACCGGCAACGTAAAGACGAAAAAGCCCACATCCCGGGCGAACAGAGGATCGCTCTGGCCGAACGCCGATTGGTGGGGTAGACGCAGCACGATGTCCCAGCGGCTCTTCGCCCACCAACCGATGCCGAGAGCGATCAGCGCGCCCAGGCCGGCGAGTAGCGGGGCGACGTCGCGGGGAGTCCGGACCTCGTCGTCACCCGCGGCACTCGCCTCGGCTTCCTCGCCATCCGCGCTACGCCGCATCCAGAATGCCCACCGCCGGCTGGCCAGGCGGCGCGCCAAAAGGAGATTTGCCAGCAGCACGGCGTACAGCAGGCCGGCTCCGGCGAGAAAGAGCCAGAGCTGGGTGCCCAGGAGGGTCAGGTAGACGTTCTCGATGCCGAGGCTGCCAAACCATAGCCAGTCGACGTAGATCGCCTTGGCGACAAATACCAGCACCAGGCCGGCGACCGCGCCGATGATTCCCAGTACCACCCAGACCAGCCAGCGAGCGACATCCGCACCACGCTCTTCCGCAACATCCACAGAAACGGCCATTCGAAACCTCTTTGCTTTCTGCGTTCCGGGTCGACGCTCCAGGTCGACGAGCATGCCTGCGGGAACGCGGTGCTGTCTTCATCTTACTTGCTAAGGCACATACCGTGCACAGCCGAACGCACGCAAGCCCTCTGGGGAACCGACAACGGCCTGTCGGGCCGTACGGCGATTGGTGGCCTGCCACGTGCCCATCAATGGCACGCCCGGTACAGCGCGGCGATCTCTTCGGCGGTAGCATCGCGCGGATTGTTGACCGGACTGCCACTGGCGACGGCGTCGGCCGCCATCGACTCGACAACCGCGTCGAACCGATCGGCGGCCACTCCCAGCGCGGAGAGCGACGGTACGGCGAGGTCGGCGCACAGGCGTTCGATCGCCTCGACCGCGGCCCGCGCGCCCGCTTCCGGTGTCGCGCCGGCGACCGGCTGCCCCAAGGCGACCGCGATTTCACGGTAGCGCTCGGGCGCCGCCGGTGCCGTAAACGCCGAGACCCGCGCCAGCAGCACCGCGTTGGCGAGGCCGTGCGGCACGCCGAAGTAGGCGCCCAACGGCCTGGCCATGCCGTGGACGAGCGCGACCGAGGCGTTGCAGAACGCGATGCCCGCTTCGAGCGCCGCCAGCGACATCGCCGACCGCGCTTCGCCGTCGCCCGGCGCCCGATAGGCACGCGGGAGCGCCCGGCCGATGCGCCGTATCGCGGAGAGCGCCAGCGTGTCGGTCAGCGGCTGGCGCCGGCGTGAGACGTAGGCTTCGATCGCGTGCGTCAGCGCATCGACTCCGGTCGACACCGTCGGTCCGGGTGGCAGGTCGAGTGTCAGCTCCGGATCGGCCACCGCCACGTCGGGCAGCAACTGCCAGCTCGTGATCAGCATTTTCCGGTTGCGCTGCTCGTCGGTCACCGCGACATAGCGCGTTACCTCGCTGCCCGTCCCGGCGGTCGTCGCGATGCATACCAGAGGCACGCGCTTACCCGGCACCTTGTCCACGCCCTCGTACAGCGGCAGCGGCCCCGGGCTGCGGGCGAGCACCGCCACCGCCTTGGCCGCATCCATCGGGCTGCCGCCGCCGATCCCGATCACGACGTCGGCGCCCGACAGGCGAAAGGCCTCGAGCGCCGTCTCGACCATCTCGACCGTGGGTTCCGACGTGATTCCTTCGTGAATCGCCAGCGCCAGCCCCGCCCGTCGCACACCGTCGAGGACGGCGCGAACGGCAGGCGAGCCGGCGACGATCGGGTCGGTCACGACCAGCGCGCCCCGATACCCTCGCTCGGCCAGGATTTGCCCCGTGTTGCGCGCACAGCCGGCGCCGGTCCGCACCAGCGGCGGCACACGAAAATCAGCCATCTTGCCCTCCCAATTGTCGTCTTGCGGGTCTGGTAGAACACGTATACCACGCAGAACGCCGTGGGACGCAGAGCCCAGTAGGGTGGGCGCGAGGGCGCGCCCTCGCGCCCTCGCGCCCTCGTGTATCGTTGAGGCATGACTGAGCACCAGGGCACGTCGTACGGCGAGCGGCTGCTGCGCAGCGACGCCGTCACCCGCGCCGCTGATGCAGTCGAGGCAGACGTTCGCGAGCAGCTCGCGGCCGCGATGCATGGCCCCGTCGCCGCCGCGCTCGCGGCGAGCATCGCCTCGACGGCGGCGCCGGTTCCCGGCGCGGTGGCGTCCGGCGGCAAGACCACACCGTCGAACCGAGCCGCCGACGAGACAGCGATGCTGCTCAAGTCCGAGGTGCCGCGCCGCTTCATCGCCGCCGGCGCCGCACTCGCCGTAGCATACGCGGCGCTCGCCGAAGGCGACGAAGCGCGCACCGCCGGCGCGCTCCTCTGCGCCGAGCGCATGCTGTTCCCCCACGATCCGACGGGTGCCGCCCAGGTTGCCGCCGCGACGCGCGCGGCGCTACAGCGGCTCGACTCACCGGCGCCCGCCGCGCCCGTGCCGGGCGCGGGCGGTGTCACACCAGACAGCGTCGAGGCGGTGCAGCGACACGTCGTCGCCGCTGCCGAGCAGCTCGGGCGCGTCTACCTGGCGGCGGCGCCACACGTCGAAACCGCCGCGCTGGGCGCGCGCTCGTGGCTCGCGGCGACCGGCGGCGCCGGCCCCGCTTCCGGCATCGCGCGGGCACAGTTCGGCCCTTTCGTCGACGGTCTCGTGCGATGGGCGTTCTACGTCGCCGCCGCCCTCGAGAGCATCCGCGCCGACGACTGGACGCGCGCCGGCGCCGCGCTCATGGCCGCCCGCCAGGAAGTCCAGCGCGGGCGCGGGGCATAGGGCACAGATTTCGTTCTTCGTCCGGGGCTACGTCGCCAGATCAAACCGCCAGTAACTGAGCGCCGTCCGTCCCAGCAGATAGGCCCGGTCCTCGTAACTCGGCAGTGGAACGTGGTGCGCCGCGAATCGCAGCGCGTTGTGGTACCCCTCGCGGCCGCTGACCGGCGGGAAATCCGAGCCCCACATCATCCGCCGCGGCCCGAACGCCTCAAGCGCGATCTCGACAAAGCGCAGCGTATCCACATACGGCGCCCACTGCGATGTGGTGAACGAGTAGAACCCGCTCACCTTCAGCGACACGTGAGGAAACCGGGCGAGGCTCATGGCCTTGCGATAGGTCTCGAACGGTGCGGGCGCCTTCGGATCAGGGTGGCCCAGGTGCTCGACGTGCAACCGGGCACGCTTGAACCGCTCGGCGAGCGAGACCATCTCCGGCGATGCCAGATCGCGCAGCGAGCCGGCGACGCTGACATTCAGCCCAAGCTCATCGGCACGCTGCCAGAGCGCCTCGGCGCCCGGAGCGCCGCCGAAGAGCGGTCCGAGGTTGAGCCGCACCCCTTGCACCGCCGGCGACCGTTCGACCCACACCGACAACCGGCCGGCCGCGTCCGGCTGCGTCGCGTCGACCAGACACGCGATGGCGAAGCGGTTAGGAAATCGCTGCGCGCACTCGATCAAGTAGCGGTTGTCGAACTCGCCGGCGTGCTGCACGAGCACCGCGTGGTCGACGCGATGCCGAAACATCTGATCCACGAGCGACTCAATCGGCTCGTACTTGGTCAATCCAGCATGGACGTGGGTATCGACAACCCGCCCGGCGAACGATTGCGTCATCTTGTACCTGCTTGTACCTGCCGGCGCCGCGCGCGGCGCACGACGTCAATTACCTATTGGCGAATGCTCATCCACGCGCGACTCGTCCAGCAGGTGCCGCACCGTTCCGAGTAGCGCTTCGACGTCGAACGGCTTCGTCACCACCGCCGCCACGCCAAGCGCGCGTGGGTCGTCGGTCAGAGCGCTCTGGTGCGCGGTGCAGCCGATGATCGGCGCACCGCCGCCGAGCCGGCGCAGGCAATCGAGAAACGGCCACGCCAGGCCGGGTACGTACGTCGGCGCCAGATAATCGGCGACGATCAGATCGTACGTGCCCTGCGCCAGCCCCGGTGAGGTCACGACCTCCGAGACGTATCCGGCATCGGCAAAGACCGCCTCCAATAGTTCCCCGATGATCAGATCGTCCTCGACGATCAAGATACGCCCACTCCGTCCACTTACCACGCGTGTGCCCCCCGCCCGTCGGTTCCACGCTCTCTGAGGCCTCTCTGGCAGTTTGCAGTGGCCCAACCTGGATGTCACGCATGCCACAAGTGCCAGCGATACTACCAGCCTCTCAGTGCGCACGCCACTATGGTACTCCGTCGGGGGTACAGGCACCACTTCCGGACGCGGGGAGGACGTGTCGGGGCGTATGGCGATACGCCCGGCCGCCGCGCCTGGGCGTATAGCTATACGCCCCTACA
>JACQGX010000306.1 GCA_016199265.1 Chloroflexota bacterium
CCGCCGCCGAAGCCGCCGGCGCCCAGACGCTCGAAGGCCTGCCGATGCTCATCTACCAGGGCGCCGCCTCCTTCGAACGTTGGACGGGCCGCCCGGCGCCAATTGAAATCATGATGGCGCACGGCCGGCGCGCCTTGGCGCAGTTCCTGGCTGCTAGGAGCTAAGAACGAAGAACTTCGATGGGCAACACATTCGGCAGGCTGTTTCGCGTCACCACCTGGGGCGAGTCGCACGGCGCGGCGATCGGCGCCGTCGTCGACGGCTGTCCGCCGCGGCTCGAGCTCTCGGAGGCGGACATCCAGCCCGATCTCGACCGGCGTGCGCCGGGGCAGAGTCGCATCGTGACGCAGCGGAAGGAATCGGACACGGTGCGCATCCTAAGCGGCACGTTCGAGGGATATACGTTGGGCACGCCGATCAGCCTGCACATCCCGAACGAGGACATGCGGCCGGGCGACTACCGTGAGGTCCAGGAGAAGTACCGGCCGAGCCACGCCGACTATACCTACGACGCGAAGTACGGCTTCCGCGACTGGCGCGGCGGCGGGCGCACGAGCGCGCGCGAGACCGCGGGGCGCGTCGCGGCCGGCGCGATCGCGCGCAAATTGCTGCGCGAGTGGTACGGCGTCGAGGCAGTCGCCTGGGTCTCCAAAGTCCACCACATCACCGCCGAGTGCGACGTCGAGCGCGTCACGCGCGAAGACGTCGAGCGCACGCCGATCCGCTGCCCCGATCTGGCCGTCGCCGAGCGGATGATCGCGGCGGTCGAGGCGGCGCGCAAGGCGGGCAACTCACTCGGCGGCGTCGTGAAGTGCGCGCTGCGCGGCTGTCCGCCCGGCTGGGGCGAGCCGGTGTTCGACCGGCTGGAAGCCGACCTCGCCAAGGCGATGCTCAGCCTGCCGGCGAGCAAGGGCTTCGAGATCGGCTCGGGATTCGCCGGTACCGATCTCACCGGCATCGAGCACAACGACGAGTTCTACATGGAGGGCGACCGCGTGCGGACACGGACGAACCGCAGCGGCGGCGTCCAGGGCGGGATCAGCAACGGCGAGACGATCTACTTCCGCGTCGCATTCAAGCCGACGGCGACGGTCATGCACGAGCAGCGCACGGTCACCCGCCACCACGAAGACACAACCATCCAGGGCCGCGGCCGCCACGACCCCTGCGTCCTCCCCCGCGCCGTCCCCATGGTCGAAGCCATGGCCCTCCTCGTCCTCGCCGACCACGCCCTCCGCTACGAAGCCATCCGCCCCAACCGGCCGGCGCAATGACCATCCGAAAGCGAACTCCCCCTCTCCCCTTGTGGGAGAGGGGGCCAGGGGGTGAGGGGGCTCAACCATTCAAGCACGTCGTCCTCGTCGGCCTGAGCGGCACCGGCAAGTCGACCGCCGGCCGGCTGCTCGCGGCGCGACTTGGCCGGACGTTCCTCGACACCGACGACCTCATCGTCGAGCGGGCCGGGCGATCGATCCCCGAGATCTTCGCTCGCGACGGCGAGCCGGCGTTCCGAGCGCTCGAGCGCGAGGCCGTCCGCCTGGCGGTCGATGGCCCGCCGGCGGTGATCGCGACCGGCGGGGGCGCACCCGTGAACGAAGCAAACCGGCGTGCGCTGTGGGATGGCAGCTTCGTCGTCTGGCTGCACGCGTCCGTCGATACGCTCGTCGGGCGTCTCGGCCAGAGCGGCCACGGCCGCCCGCTCCTCGCCGCCGCCGGCCCGGCAGCGCGGCTGTCGGAGTTGCTCGCGCAACGAGAACCGATCTACGCGACTGCCCACGCCCGGCTCGACGCCGATACACTCACCGCCGCCGAAATCGTCGAACACATCGTTGCAATGCTGGAAAGTCGAGATTGATCGCATTGGCAGGAACAGACGCAGACACACACACCGCCGCCACAGCGCTCGCCTTTGGCGACGGCATCCTGGGCGCGCTGGGGCAGAACATGGCGGCGCTCGGCCTCGCCGGGCGAGCCTTCGTGATCACCGACGAACGCGTAGGCGAGCGCTACGGTGACGCCACCATGGCGGCCCTCGAGCGCGCCGGGTACCGGCCCGCCCTGCGCGCCATCGCTGGTGGCGAAACCGCCAAGTCGCTCGCCGGCGCCGCCAAGCTGTACTCCTGGCTCGCCGATGAACGGGCCGAGCGACGTGACACCATCGTCGCGCTCGGCGGCGGCGTCATCGGCGACCTCGCCGGCTTCGTCGCGGCGACGTATCTGCGCGGCATCGCGCTCGTCCAGGTGCCGACCAACGTCCTGGCGCAAGTCGACAGCGCCATCGGCGGCAAGACGGCGATCAATCTGCCACACGGGAAGAACCTCGTCGGCGCCTTCCACCCGGCGCGCCTCACCCTGATCGATGTCGCCTTCCTCGACTCTCTACCGCTGCGCGAGCTGCGCAGCGGCTGGGCCGAGGTACTCAAGACGGCGATTCTGTTCGATCCGCCGCTCTTCGAGCTCCTGGAAACGGCGCAGCCGCACGGGCTCGAGCGCAGACAACTGCTCGACGTCATCACCCGCTGTGTCCAGTGGAAGGTCAAGATCGTCAAGGAAGACCCGACCGAAAAGGGCCCGCGCATGCTCCTCAACCTCGGCCACACCATCGGCCACGCCATCGAAGCTGCGTGCCGCTACGAGACCTACCTCCACGGCGAAGCCGTCGCGATCGGCCTCACCGGCGCCACCGAGATCAGCCGCCGCCGCGGCCTGGTCGATCAGGCGCTCGCCGGTCGCATCGAAGCGTCGCTGCGCCTCGACGGCCTGCCGGTGCGCTTCGACCGGACCAAGGCCACACCGGAGCAAGTGCTGGCAGCGGCGGCCTCCGACAAGAAGGCCCAAGGCGCCCGCCTGCGCTGGATCCTCATCCGCGGGCTGGGTGACCCGGAAATCGTGACAGACGTACCCCCCGAACTCGTCCTCGACGTGCTGGAGTGGCTATCCGAGCCGGCGGCGTAGCCAGCCATTTGGTAGCGCCGGTGACTCCTTTTCTCTTACCAGCGGAGAAGGGGCCGGGAGCTGAGGGAATCCCATCCACTTGGTCCTGCGACTCCTCGGCGTCAGGCGCCCATCATGTATCCTATTCTTGTTCTTGTTCGTGTTGCTGCCCGCGTAACAGACCGAGATGCGCCGGCAGCATCTGCGTTTCTAAGGTGGACACGATCGACACGGAGGCAATATGATGGCTGAGCGTCCGAACATGGTGTCGCTCGATCGATTTCTCGAGGGCGAGCCGCCCCCACCAAAGCGGCCCGTCAACTGGGCCAAAGTGATCGGCGGCTCGGCGATCGCCCTGATTATCGTCGTGGCCGTCGCTTACGGTGCCGTCATGTTGCAGGGCCAAGCCGACCAGATTTGGAGCAGCGTCGGAAGCATCGATCAGCGAACTCAGCTCAAGTGAGCCGGTGCGCGCCTCGGTCGCACCGGCCATCCAGCCCGACGCAGGCCAAAGTCCCGGGGACCGCCACTGGCTGTAGGGGCGTATGGCGATACGCCCCTACAGGGCATCGCCGCCTCCGGAACTTTTGCCTGCCCCCCAGCCCGACGCAGGCCGGCGAAAGCAGTAAAATCGCGTTATGACGACACGTACAGCGCTAGAGTCGGCCAGAATCGGTCAAGTCCGTGACGAATTCCTCCGCAGCGATGCGGCCCGAAAGTTGAGCGCTGAAGACGCTTCGCGTCTACGGAAATTCGTCACCTGGTGTGGTGTAAGCACGTCCATCGAGGCGATACAGCCATTCAAGGTTGAGGAGTTCCTCCAGCAACAGCTCAACACGTCGACGCCGCCTCGCACGTTCCTGCCGGCGCTGAAGGCATTCTTCACGTTCGCGCAACAGCAGGGCGCGATCGAGAGCAATCCCATGGCGGCGGTGCGTCTACCCCGTGGCTCCGGTGCCAGGAAGGCGGCGCCTACCGCCGCGACCGCACGAGCGTCGCGACCGACGCCGGCGCGCCAGGCTGAGGCGGTGTTCGTGAGCCGGGCGCAGCGCGATTCGATGCAGACCGAGCTCGAGCGGATGCGCACCGAAGAGCGCCAGAAAATCAGCCAGATGCTGCACGAGGCGATCAAGGACGGCGACCTCTCCGAGAACGCGGCGTACGACGACGCCAAGATGCGCCAGGGCATGCTCGAAGCGCGCATCCGCGAGGTCGAGTCAAAGCTCCGCAACGCCGAGATCATCGAAGACCAAGAGCGCACGGGCACCGGCGTCGCCGTCGGCAGCCACGTGACGCTCAAGGAAATCGCCGCGGGGAACGAGGTGACGTATCACGTCGTCGGCCCGGAAGAGACCAATCCGCGAGAAGGCAAGATCTCGCACCTCTCGCCGGTTGGGCGAGCCATTATCGGCAAAAGCCCCGGCGATGACGTGATCGTCGCGACTCCGGGCGGGTCCGCGCGATACAAAGTCGTATCCGTCGACTGACGTGTGCCGTGTTGCCGGGGCAATCGGCGCGGGCGCCCGGCACGCAACTTGCTTTTCACATTCGACCGATAGCACACAGGTACTGCGGGTGTCGGCGGCGCCTCCGGCGTCGCGAGCGCAATCGCGTTGCGCTCGTCGCCGGGCAGAGCGGCCCCGTGGTCGAGTAGACTCCAACGTCTATGGCTGCGATACCTATTATCCTCCAGGTCGTCATCGCGTTCTTCGGGGCGTACATGATCGCCCTGTGGTTCAGCATGATCGTCTGGACCTACTACGACATCCGGGCCCGCTCGCAGGACCTGTACGTCCACATCTTCGCCACGGCGCTCGTGGTGGTGTTCAACGTCTTCGGGTTGGTGCTCTACCTGATCCTCCGGCCGCGTGAGACGCTGGCCGAGGCATACGAGCGCTCGCTCGAAGAAGAGACGCTGCTGCAGGAGATCGAGGAGCGCCCGAACTGTCCAAGCTGCCGGCAGCGGATCCAGGCGGACTTCGTGCTCTGCCCGTACTGCCACACCGAGCTCAAGCAGCGCTGCCCGCGGTGCGAGCGGCTGTTGCTGCCGAAGTGGGACATCTGCCCCTACTGCGGCAACACGCAGGTTCCAAACGCTCGGCGCATCGAGCCGCACTTACCGCGCACCTCGCTGGCACCAGCGCCCGCCACCACCACGACGACCACGACGGTTATTCCTGCCCGGCAGTGACGAGCAAGGTCGTCCTCGCCTCGCGCTCGCCGCGCCGCCAGGAGGCGCTCCACGCGCTCGGGGTGTCGTTTGACGTCGTCGTTTCCGGCGCCGAGGCAGCGATGCCGCCGCCCGACGATCCCACCGATCCGACATCCGTCGCCGTCGTCAAGGCGGTCGACATTCACGCACAGCGGCCGAACGATCCCGTCCTCGCGGGCGACACGATCGTCGTGCTCGACGACGCGGGCCTGGGCAAGCCGGACTCGCCCGAAGCGGCCAGGTCCATGCTGCGCGCGCTGCGCGGCCGGCAGCACGCCGTCCGCACCGCCGTCGCCGCCGCCGGCGCTCGGCAACCCGCCCAGCCGGCATCTCACCAGGCCGCCGACCAAGGTACGCTCTACGTCGCCGAAGTGGCGTGCCCCCTCCTCATGCGCCCGTACATCGACGAGGAGATCGAACGCTACGTCGCCACCGGCGAGCCTCTCGACTGCGCCGGCGCCTACGACGTGCACCGCCAAGGGGGTGCGCTTATCGCCGCCGTCCAGGGCTGCTTCTCGACCGTTGTAGGGCTGCCGATCGCCATGGCCGCCCGCTTGCTCCACCAGGTGGGCGTCGAGGTGCCACGCGACCCGGCAGACGTCTGCACCGCTCTCTACGGCCGGCGCTGCCTCGCCGCCGATTCTGCGACCGCGCCGGCGTGCTTCGCACCGGTGCGGTCGCGGCCGCTGCCTGAGCGTTAGCCTGGGTTATTCATCGCCGCAGGACGGCCGCCCGTTCGCCCTTCGACACGCTCAGGGTGAGCGGGAGGGAGCGAGGCGCGCGTGCAGAAGCTCCGGATGCAGCCGCCGTAGCCGTAGGGGCCGACCTGCGTGTCGCTTGCTCCAACTACTTACCGGGTCCAGGTACGCCGTATGGCACGATGTGACCCTTGCATCAGTCTTGCGCCCCGCCGAGCGGCTGGCGGCGGGGCGCAAGACCCCGCGCTACGGTCCACATCCGGGCCGCGCACCGCACCAGGCTACCTGATTCCGGCGATTAGTTGGGGCAGATGACCTGCGTGTCGGCCCAGAGCGACCGGGCCGACACGCAGGTCGGCCCCTACGGCGTGTCCGGATCTTTTGCGTGCCCCCGGGAGCGAAGGGTGAGCGGAGCCAGCGTGCATAATCCGGGTTAGCCCGGATAATTCACACACCATCCGCTCATCCTGAGCCCGTCGAAGGATGCGCAGGCACGGTCCAGGAGCGATGAACAATCCGGGGTTAGGCCGCCGCCCGCAACGACGCCGCAAACTCCCGCAACCGCACCGCGTGCTCGTCGCGCGGCGTCTTGGTCATCAGATCGATGATCGCGCTCCCGACCACGGCGGCATCGGCCCGACCGCGGAGCACGGCGACGTGTTCCGGGCGTGAGATGCCGAAGCCGACGGCCAGCGGCAGGTCGGTAAAGCGCCGGACGCGGGCGAGATAGTCGGGTAACGACGCCGAGAGCTCTTGCCGCGCGCCGGTGACCCCGGTCAGCGAGACGCAGTAGACGAAGCCGCGCGCCCGCTCCGCCACCCGCTCCAGCCGGTCGTCGGTGCTTGTCGGTGCGACGAGAAAGATCGGATCGATCCCCGCCGGTTCGAGCGCCTCGAGCAGCTCGCCGGCTTCTTCGGGTGGCAGATCGGGCACGATCAGACCGTCGAGCCCGGCCGACGCCGCTTCGCCGGCAAAGCGCTCGACACCCATCGCCAGCACCGGGTTGTAGTAGCTCATAAACAGCAGCGGCGCCGCCACACTCGCTTTACGTAAGTTCCGCACGGTGCGCAGGCAATCGCGCAGGGTGGTGCCATGCTGCAGTGCCACGTGCGACGCGTGCTGGACCGTCGCACCATCGGCCTGTGGATCGGAAAACGGCACGCCCAGCTCGATGAGGTCGAACCCCCCCTCGAGCAGCGCCGGCACGAGCCGTTCGGCCGCGCCCGGCTCCGGAAAGCCAACTGTCTGCCAGCCAATCAGCGCCAGCCGCCCTTCGGCCTTCACGCGCGCCAGGGTCTCCCCAATCCGCCCTGCCGTCTTCGAACCTCCCGCCGCGCGTGGCTGAGGGCAGACGCCTGGCTCGGCTACCTCTAACTCCTCGCTGTTCACCGTTCACTCTTCACTTTGCATTTTGCATTTTGCACGTTGCACTCACAGCGCCACCCCCAATGTCGACGCGACGGTGCCCATGTCCTTGTCACCGCGGCCCGAGAGATTGACGACGATGCTGTCGCCGGCCGAGAACCGGCGCGCCACGTCGATACAGGCGGCGATGGCGTGCGCCGACTCGAGGGCGGGGATGATGCCCTCGGTGCGGCACAGGAGCTGGAAGCCCTCGAGCGCCTGGGTATCGGTCACCGCGACGTACCGCGCACGACCGAGGTCCTTGAGGTGCGAGTGCTCCGGCCCGACGCCGGGGTAGTCGAGACCGGCGGAGATGCTGTGCGCCTCGATGACCTGCCCGTTCTCGTCCTGCAGGAGGTAGCTCCGTGCGCCGTGGAGCACGCCGGGCCGGCCGGCAACGAGCGTCGCCGCGTGCTTGCCCGACTCGACGCCGTGCCCCGCCGCCTCGACGCCGATCAGCTCGACTTCGCGGTCGCCGACGAACGCGTGGAAGATGCCCATCGCGTTGCTCCCCCCGCCGACGCAGGCGACGACCGCCGTCGGCAGGTCGCCGATCTGGTCGAGCGCCTGCGCCCGCGCCTCGTGTCCGATGACGCTCTGAAAATCCCGCACGATGGTGGGATACGGGTGCGGCCCGACGACCGAGCCGATGAGGTAGTACGTCGTCTCGACGTTGGTTACCCAATCGCGAAACGCCTCGTTGATCGCGTCCTTGAGGGTGCGCGAGCCCGAGGTCACCGATCGCACCTCGGCACCGAGCAGCTTCATGCGGAAGACGTTGAGCGATTGGCGGCGGACGTCTTCCTCCCCCATGTAGACGACACACTCGAGGTCGAGCATCGCGCAGACCGTCGCCGTCGCGACGCCGTGCTGGCCGGCGCCGGTCTCGGCAACGATCCGCCGCCGGCCGATCCGCCTGGCGAGCAGCCCCTGGCCGAGCGCATTGTTGATCTTGTGCGCGCCGGTGTGCGCCAGGTCCTCCCGCTTGAGGTAGATCTGCGCGCCGCCGGCCTCGGCGGTGAGCTTGGTGGCGTGGTACAGCGGCGTCGGGCGCCCGACGTAGTGCCGCGAAAGCTCCGCCAGCTCGTGCTGGAACGCCGGGTCGTGCTTCGTCTGCTCGTAGGCGGCGACGAGCTGCGCCAGCGCCGGCATGATCGTCTCCGGAACGTACTGGCCGCCGTACCGGCCAAAGTAGCCCGCGGCCTCGCGGGCGAGCGCTGGCCTGCCGATGGATGCTCCTGCAATGCCGGCCATCAGCGGAGCCCCATGGCGTACATCACGTGCCGGAGCGTCTCGTTGGCGATCGGCGCGGCCTTGGCGGCACCCTGCGCGAGGACGTCCTCGAGCTCGCCCGAGCTCAAGAGCTGCCTGGCCCGCGCCTGGATCGGCGCGAGCGTGGCGATCACCAGATCGGCCAGCTCGCGCTTGAGATCGCCGTACCCCTTGCCCGCGAAGTGCGCCTCGATCTGCGCCCGGCTGTCGCCCGATAGTGTTAGGTAAATCGTGAGCAGGTTGTTGATGCCGGGCCGCGACTCGTCGAACCGGATGTCACGCAGGCTGTCGGTCGTCGCCCGCATGATGTTGCGGCGGATCGTGTCGGGATCGTCGTAGACGCCGATCCGCTGGCGCGGCGACGGATCGCTCTTGCTCATCTTGACCGTCGGGTCTTCGAGTCCCATGATCCGCGCACCCGTCTCGGCGATCATCGGATCGGGCACGACGAACGTGTCGCCGTACAGCCGATTGAAGCGCTCGGCGATGTCGCGAGTGATCTCGATGTGCTGCTTCTGATCCTCCCCCACCGGCACGTACTGCGCCTGGTAGAGCAGAATGTCGGCGGCCATCAGCACCGGGTAGTCGAACAGCCCGGCGGAGATGCGCTCCCGGTTGTCGCCCTCCTTCGCGGCTTTGTCCTTGAACTGCGTCATCCGCTCGAGCCAGCCCATCGGCGTGACGCAGTTGAGGATCCACCCCAGCTCGGCGTGCGCCGGCACGTGGCTCTGGACAAACACGGTCGACTTGTGCGGGTCGATTCCCGCCGCCACGTAGAACGCCGCCAGCTCGCGGGTGTTGCGGCGCAGCTCGAGTGGATCCTGCGGCACCGTGATCGCGTGCAGGTCGACGATGCAGAAGAAGTTGTCATACCGCTCCTGGTGCTCGACCCACCGCTTGATCGCGCCGATGTAGTTGCCCAGGTGCAGGTTGCCGCTGGGCTGCACGCCCGACAGGACGCGCGGCGTCGTCGGGCGCACAAGTCCGTGCGTTGTGGTTGTGTCAGGTGCAGTCGCAACTGCCATGTGTCCTCCTCCTGACCTACCCCCTGGCCCCTTCCCTAAGGGGCCAGGGGGTAGGTCTCCAACTCTGTCGATAAATGCTCTCACCTTGTCCGGGTCGGTCTGCTCATCGGTTTCGACACCGCTGGCGACGTCGACGCCCCATGGGTGGACGGCGGCCACGGCGCCGGCGACGTTTTCCGGCGTCAGTCCGCCGGCCAGCAGCAGCGGATAGCGCGCCGCCAGCGCCGCCGCGGCGTCCCAATCGGCCCGCTGCCCCGTGCCGCCCCACGCACCGGCGACAGCGGCATCGGCCAGCAGCAGCCCCACGCCCCCATCGCCGGTATACGCCTCCGCCGACGCCACATCGTGCGCGTCACCCAGCCGTACCGCCTTGATCACCGCCAACCCGCTGCGCGCCGCCACCTCCCGGCAATACGCGGGCGTCTCGTCGCCACTCAATTGAATGTACTCCAACCCGCACGCGGCGGCGATTTGCACGACCTCGTCCACCGACTGGTTCACGAAGATGCCGACCGCGCCCGGTCCTCGTCCCCTCTCCCTTTGGGAGAGGGCTCGGGTGAGGGCAGCCGCGGCCTCTGAAGAACCGCAGGAGAGAGCCACGGTCAGGGCAGCCGCTCCCTCTGAACCATCGCTGCTGCCTGGGGCGCGGCTGCCCTCACCCGCCCTACGGGCGGCCTCTCCCTTTGGGAGAGGCAAAGACTCGCGCCGGCAGACCTCGATCGCTGCCCTCGCCACCTCGACGCTCACGCGCCGCTTGCTCACCGGCGCGAAGTTGAAGCCGAGGAAATCGGCACCGGCCTCGGCCGCGGCGACGGCCGTCTCCACCGACCGCAGCCCGCAAATCTTGACGCGGGGCGCAGAGCTCGATCCAGACATCACCCGATCAACTCCCGAATCTTGGCCGCCGGGTCCGGCGCGCCAACGATCGAGCTGCCGACGAGAATGGCGCTCGCGCCGGCGCGGCGCACCCGCGCGACGTCGCCGGCCGTATAGATCCCGCTTTCGCTCACGAGCACCGCGTCCGGCGCGCAACGGGCGGCAAACCTGACGGCCAGCCGCTCGGTTACTTCCAGGCGCGTCTCAAACGTGCGCAGGTCACGATTGTTGATACCGATCAGCCTTGCGCCGGCCTCGGCGGCGACGTCGAGCTCCTCTTCGTCGTGAACCTCGACGAGACAGTCGACGCCGGCGGCGCCGCCGGCCGCGAGCAGGTCCACGGCACGCCGCCGAGCGACGTCCAGATCGGGCGGCCCCGGCTCGACGTCCGCGTCGAGCCTTTCCGGATCGGCCAGCGGCGAGGCGAGCGCGGCGACGATGAGCAGCGCCGCGTCGGCCCCGGCCGCGCGCGCTTCGTAGAGCTGATACGCACTGAGCACGAAGTCCTTGCGCAACACCGGGAGGCGTACCTCGGCCCGTACGGCGCGCAGGTCGTCGAGCGTTCCGGCAAAAAACCGCTCGTCGGTGAGCACCGAGATCGCCGCCGCGCCCGCGGCCTCGTACAGGCGCGCCGTGGCACGCACGTCGAGGGCAGGAGCGAGCGCACCCTTGGCCGGCGAGACCTTCTTGATCTCGGCGATCAGGCACGGCGGCGCCTGCGGCGACGGCGGCCGCAGCGCGGCGGCGAACCCGCGAGCCGGCGTCTGCGCGCGCGCCGCCTCCTTCACGCGCGGCAGGCTCGCCGCCTGCTGTGCCTCGAAGACCTCACGGCGCTTGTGGCGCAGGATCTGGTCGAGGATCGTGATGCTGGTTGCTGCTGACGGCTTGGCGCTCATGTCAAGGAGCCCTCACCCTAAGCCAAGTGCAAGATGCAGAATGCAAAGTAGCGAGACCTGTAGGTTCCACTTTGGCTTCGGTTTGGCTCTCGCAGAAGGCGAGAGGGGACATTAAACCAAAGCCAAGGTGGAACCCGCAGGCCGCCTCACTTTGCATTTTGCATTTTGCACTTTTCATTTTTCACTTGGCTTAGCCCGCCAATGCCTGGCTCGCGCGGACGAACTCGTCGAGCTTAGCGAGGGCAGTGCCGCTGCGGATAATGTCGGCCGCCAGCGGCACGCCGGCGGCCATGTCCGCGGCGGCGCCGCAGGCGACGAGCGCGGCCGCCGCGTTGAGCACCACAAAGTCGCGCCGAGCGGCGGTCGTTTCGCCGTTGGGCGCGCCGGACAGTACCGAGCGGATGATCGCCGCATTGTGCGTGGCGTCGCCACCCTGCACCGCCTGCGCCGTGGCCGGGCTCAGCCCAAACTGCTCGGGATGCACGTTGTACTCGCGCACGCCGCCCGGGGCCACGTCGTACACGAGCGTCGACCCGGCGATGCTCACTTCGTCGAGCCCCTCGAGGCCGTGGACGACGAGGGCGCGCTCGGCGCCAAGCCGTGCGAGCGCGCCCGCCATGCGCCCCTGGATCGGGGCGCTGGCAACCCCCAGCACTTGCGTCCGTGCACCGGCGGGATTGGTCAGCGGGCCGAGCACGTTGAACACGGTGCGTATGCCGATCTCGCGGCGCAGCGGCGCGGCGAACTTCATCGCCGGATGGTAGGCCGGCGCGAACATGAAGCCGATGCCCGTCTGCTCGATGCAGCGGGCGACGCCGTCGGGGCCGAGCATGATGTTCGCCCCCAGCGCTTCGAGCACGTCGGCGCTGCCGCATTTGCTGCTCATGCCCCGGTTGCCGTGCTTGGCCACCGGTCTGCCGGCCGCGGCGACGACAAAGGCGGCGGCGGTCGACACGTTGAAGCTGCTGCTGCCGTCGCCGCCGGTTCCACACGTGTCGACCACCGGCAGCTCGGTCGGTACACGCAGCGCCTTGCGGCGCATCACCTGCGCCATGCCGGCGATCTCGTCGACCGTCTCGCCCTTGAGGCGCAGCGCGGTGACAAACGCGCCGAACTGGGATGGCGTTGCCCGCTCTTCCATGATCTCTTCCATCACCGCCGCCGCCTGCTCCAGCGTCAACGACTCGCCTTCGATCAGCCTGGCGATTGCATCGACGATCATCGTGTCTTCTCCCTATGTACCAATTTCATTTCAGACGTTTCACACTTGTAACCGTTCAGTCGCTCTCACCGCAGAGACGCAGAGTCCGCAGAGTGACGCAGAGCGAAAGCAGGTGACTCACGTCTCTCTCAGCGCGTCTCGGCGCTCTCTGCGTCTCTGCGGTGAACGGTAAACTCACGCTTCACGCAACGACCGCGGCCTCCCGCGCTTGCTCAGCCTTTCCAACACCTCGTCTCGCCATCACGAGGAAGTTCCGCAGCAAGTCCTTGCCTACGTCGGTCTTGATCGACTCGGGGTGGAACTGCACACCCTCGATGGGGTACGTCCGGTGGCGCAGGCCCATGATCAAGCCGTTACTTGTTTGGGCAGTGGGGTTCAATTCGGGCGGCAGGCTGCCGCGCTCGACGATCAGCGAGTGATAGCGGATCGCCTCGAACGGGTTAGGGACTCCCGCGAAGACGCCCTCGCCAT
This sequence comes from Chloroflexota bacterium, assembly GCA_016199265.1. Taxonomy (GTDB): domain Bacteria; phylum Chloroflexota; class UBA11872; order UBA12225; family UBA12225; genus JACQGX01. The sequence continues at coordinate 13,011 of JACQGX010000306.1, forward strand.
CGTGGTAGATCAGCGACGTCTTGCCGTGCATGATCTCGGGCGCACGCACGACGGTCCCGCCGAACGCGGCGCCGATGCATTGGTGTCCCAGGCAGACGCCCAGTGTCGGGATACGCGGTCCCAGCTCGCGGATCAGCTCGACCGAGATCCCCGCCTCGCGGGGCGAGCACGGGCCGGGCGAGACGACAATGGCCTCGGGCTCGACCGCCGCGACCGCCGCGATCGTCGTCTTGTCGTTCCGGTACACCTCGACGGTCTCGCCGAGCTCGCCCAGGTACTGCACCAGGTTATAGGTAAACGAATCGTAGTTGTCGATCACCACAATCATCGTCGTATGCTCTAGACGGGCCACTGATTCTCAGGATGGCACACTCGCGGCTGGCTCCAGCGCCTCAACTGGAGTCACCTGCTCCGACTCCTCGACGTCCCGGGCAACGTCGAGCGCGCGTATCAACGCCGCCGCCTTGTTGAGCGTCTCCTGGTACTCGGTTTCCGGCACCGAGTCGGCGACGACGCCGCCGCCGGCCTGCACGTGCGCCACACCGTCCTTGATCACCATCGTGCGGATCGTGATCGCGGTATCCAGGTTGCCGTCGTAGCTGAAGTAGCCGACCGCGCCGGCGTACGTACCCCGCTTGGCGGGCTCGAGCTCGGCGATGATCTCCATCGCCCTGATTTTCGGCGCGCCGGAGACGGTGCCCGCCGGAAAGCACGAGCGCAGCGCGTCGTAGGCGTCACAATCGTCGCGCAGCCGCCCCTCGACCTCGGAGACGATGTGCATCACGTGCGAGTACTTTTCGACGTCCATCAGCGTACTGACGCGCACCGTGCCGGGCCGGCAGACGCGTCCGAGGTCGTTTCGCCCGAGGTCGACGAGCATGATGTGCTCGGCCCGCTCCTTCTCATCGGCAAGCAGCTCGCGCGCCAGAGCAGCGTCCTCGTCGTCGCTCCGGCCGCGTGGTCGGGTACCGGCGATCGGACGCGTCCGAACCACGCCATCCTCGACCTGCACCAGCATCTCGGGCGAGGCGCCGACGACGTACGTGTCCTCCAGGTGAAGGAAATACATGTACGGCGATGGATTGACCGCACGCAGCGCGCGATACACCGAAAACGGCTGCGCCGCCACCGGCCGCGACAGCCGCTGACTTGGCACCACCTGGATAATGTCACCCGCCCGTGTATATTCGACCGCCCGCCGCACGGCGTCCTCGTACTCGGCCTTGGTAAATGTGCTGGTGATCCCCGGCGCGACCTCCTTCCCCAATCTGCCGTTTATCCGCTGCGGCGTGGGCGCCGTCCGCACGCGCGCATCCCCCGGCCCCTTGTGAGTCCGCTCGACCAGCGCATCGATCCGCCCCACCGCCGCCGCGTACGCCGCGTCGACGTCGCCGTCGTGCGCCCGGAGATCGGCGTGCGAGAGGATGCGCATGCGGTGGCGCACGTGGTCGAACACGACGAGCGTATCGGCCAGCATGAGCACGGCGTCGGGGAGCCCGAGGTCGTCGCGCTCGGGCGACGGCAGATTCTCGAAGTAGCGCACGCACTCGTACGCCAGGTAGCCGACCAGGCCGCCCTGGAAGCGCGGCAGGTCGGGCAAAGGCACGGGTATGTACGGCGCCAGCAGCTCGCGCACGAAATCGAGCGGGTCTTCGAATGGATGCTGTGATGCCGCGCCGCCCGCGCGGCGCACCTCGGCCACGCCCTGATGGAGCGTCACCGTGAGCTGCGGCTCGGTGCCGAGGAACGAGTACCGCGCCAGGCGCTCGCCGCCCTCGACGCTCTCGAGCAAGAACGAATACGGCCCGCGTGCGATCTTGCGGTACACCGAAACCGGCGTTTCCATGTCCGCCAGCAGCTCTCGGTAGACCGGGATCAGGTTGCCGCGCCGGCTCAGCTCGCGGGCCGCGTCGATCGTGGGATACGTTGCCGTTGCCACTGTCATCTTTCCAACGCCAAGAACAGGTAGAGAAATCCGCCAAAAACAAAAAAACCTCTCGTCCCCCAGGGACGAGAGGTTGCAAGCAACTTCCCGCGGTGCCACCCCGCTTGAGCAGCCGAACCTACACGGTAGCGGATGCTCCACTCTGCCAGGTACGGGCGAGTTCGTTTTGCAGAATCGCGTGCATTATTTCGCAATTGGCAATAAGGCGACCGCCTTATACCTGCTGCCTTGGTAACGGGGGCAGCACCCGGCTCACCTACTTGACTCGGGCGCCGCTTTTGCGTGCCGTTGTCGTTTGGATCGCAGCTCCCAGGTCCATTCCGCCCAAGCTTCGCCGCCGGACTCCCACCAACCACCGGCTCTCTGGAGGCTCCGCTCGCTGGACGTACTAGTCCTGATCGTCGCCGATCGACTATCTGTTTATCTGTTGAAGCCGCCCCTCACGGGACGGTACGCGGAGTATAGACGCGTTCACTGGCTAATGTCAACTTCACGCGTTTGCCGGTGGGGTGACGGTCGATTCGGCTGTTCGGCGAGCCATTGTTACACCTCCAGCGATAGGGCAACTCCTCTCACAGTGCTGTGGCCCGAGAGCCATTCACAAGTCTGCATCTGCATCGTCCGCGAACCTTCGCAGCTCATCACCTCCGTTCGTCCCCTGTGCGTTGGATTGGTTCACTCAGCGCCACGGGTGGTCTCTACGTGTTCCGTGGCGCGTTCGCGTACGCTGCTTCCGACGTTTCAGCGCCAGTGCACACGTCGAAGTCGCTGAGCCTGCCATGGCGTACCAGCCAACGCACGAACTCCAGCCGCCGCCCATAGGCCTCGCCGTCCTCGCCATCGTCGCGGTAGCGGCCCCGCCGGATACGCTCGCGCAGCGCGATCAACCGGACGCATTGCGCCTCCGAAAGACCGCTCTGCTGGAGCTGCACGATCGACGCAGCTATAGACAGTCAGAAAACCTTCTGGACTAGGCTGCCAGGGCCGGCTCTGCTGCGGCGGCGGGGTCGGCCATGTGCTTGAGATAGAAGCCGAACAACTCCTTGACCCGCTCGGGATGCACGGCGAAGTACGCGAGCGCC
>JACQGX010000288.1 GCA_016199265.1 Chloroflexota bacterium
ACGCGGCCAACAGCAGCGCGAACGACTCGGGTACCATCAGTGGGGGCATGGCTTCCTCCAGAAAGCGGTGATCTCGACAGTCACCGCACTCCTGCAGGAGCCATGCCCCCGGCTTCACCCGTCAAAATGGCGGAACTCGAGCCTAGCCCTCTCCCTTTGGGAGAGGGGACGATGGCGCGGCTCTCTGCCGTTTCGCCCTCGCGCCCTCGCGCCCTCTATCGCGCAGTCAGGCCGCCGTCGATGACGAGACCCGTGCCGGTGACGTAGGCGCCGTCGTCGGAGCAGAGGAATAGCGCGGCGACGGCGATTTCGTGCGGCTTGCCCATGCGACCAATCGGCTGTCTCGCTTCCATCAGCCCGCGCTGTGCCTCCGGATCGGGTTGCTGCGCGATGATCTTGCCGATCCACGGCGAATCGACCGTGCCCGGCAGCAGCGCGTCGCAGCGAATGCCGCGCTCGGCGTAGTCGATCGCGATCGACTTGGTGAGACCGAGCACGCCGGCCTTCGCCGCACAGTACGCTGCCCGGTTGAGCACGCCGACCTGTCCCGCCACCGACGAGGAGTTGCAGATCACACCGCCACCCTGCCGCAGCATGTGCGGGATGGCGTACTTGCAGCCGAGAAAGACGCCCTTGAGGTCGACCGCCATCGTGCGGTCCCAGTCCTCTTCGCTCGTCTCGTGGCAAACGGCCGCGACGCCCACGCCCGCGTTGTTGCACAAGATGTCGATCCGCCCGAAGCGGCCGGCCACCGCCTCGACCATGTCCTCGGCCTCGCGGGCCACCGAGACGTCGACCCGGATGAAGAGCGCCTCGCCGCCGGCAGCTTCGATTTGCTGTACCGTTCGGCGCCCGCCCGCTTCGTCGTAATCGGCGACGGCAACTCACGCGCCCTCCTTCGCGAAGAGTAGAGCCATCGCTTCGCCGATGCCCGAGCCGGCGCCGGTAATCAGCGTGCCCTTTCCGTCGAGTTTGCCTCCAGCCATCGTTGCTCCTCTGAGTGGGTTGCCGTTTGCCTATCCTGTTGTGCATTATGCGGCACCGGAGATCGTTCCGGCGCACTGATGGAAGGAGTCGATGCGCAACGTGCCACTGGTGTTGGCGGCTTTTACGACGATTGCCGAGGCGGACCGGGCAACCGGTGCGCTGCTCGAGTCCGGCTTTCCCGCCGAGGCGATCGCTGCCGTTTCACAGTTCGGGGGCGGCCGAGTCGTGCTCGGCCGGCATGTGACGGTGCAGGCCGCCGGCAAGCCGGCGCGGCTGCTCGACCGCAGCGAGTTGGCCGGCGGGGCAGCGCTCGCCGGCGGCTTCGTGGGTTTTGCGCTCGGCGCGGCACTGGCCTGGCTGCTGCCGGGTTACGGCGTCGATCCTCTGGCGCCGCTCGCCGAAGTGCTGCCCGTTTCCCGCTTGCTGGTGGCGCTGGCCGTTGCCCTGGCTTTGGCCGGCCTTGCCGCCCTCATGCGCCGTTCGGCCGGGTTGCCGCGGGGACTGGCCGTCAGCTACGCGCTTCGCCTCGAGCAGGGCGACGTCGTCTTAGGCGTGCAGACCGCGACGGGGCGAGAGGCACGCGCTGCCGAGGAGACGCTCGCGATTCACGGCGCGCACGTGACCCATATCACGCGGGGCACACTCGAGCCGGCAGCAACAGACGAACGAAGAACGCAGAACGAAGAATAAAGAACGGACTCTCCATCTTTCCTCGTTTCTCGTTCGTTTCTGGCTGCTAAACCACAGCCAAGTTGGAATCCCCAGGCCGCCTCACTTAGCACTTAGCACTTAGCACCTAGCACTTAGCACTTGGCTTAGGCTGCTGAAACCGCCGGCTGGGGAGCACCGCGACCGGTGACGCGGCCCCAGAGGCGGCCGAGGTCACCGTTCTCCCACACCACCAGCAGGCAGGAGGCGTTGAAGATCGACGAGTACGTGCCCGAGGCAATGCCCACTAGGAGCACGAGCACGAAATTGCGGATCGTCGCGCCGCCGAGGAGGAGCAGCGCCACCAGCGTGAAGATAACCGTGAGCGTCGTATTAAGCGAGCGGTCGAGCGTCTGATTGATGCTGAAGTTCACCACCCGCTCGAACGACTCGCCGGGGAACCGCGCCACGTTCTCACGGATGCGGTCGAAGACGACGATCGTGTCGTGAACGGAGAAGCCGACGACGGTGAGCACCGCCGTCACGAACAGCGCATCGACCTCCAGGCCGAAGAAGTAGCCGAGAATGGCCCACAGGCCGAGCACGACGAGCACGTCGTGCACCAAGGCGAAAACGGCGCACGCGCCGTAGCGCCACGGCTTCGGCACCTGGCGGAACGCCCACCAGAGATAGAGCAGAATAAACCCGGAGGCCGCAAGCACCGAGAGAATGGCCCACTTGGTGGTTTCCGATCCGACGACCGGCCCGACCGACTCGAAGCGGTCCTCCGTCACCGAGTCAAATCTGGTGCCCAGTGTTTGGAGTACCTCGTTCTTTTTCGGCGTCTCGATCGCCTGCGTGCGCACGAGGTAGACCGTACGTCCGGACGCGTCTTTGCTCGTCACCGCCGAAGCTTCGGAGAGGCCGTGCTGCAAGAAGACCTCGCGCACCTGCGCCGGCGGCGCATCCTGGCCAAGCCGGAACTCGAGCATGCTGCCGCCGGTGAAGTCGATGCCCAATCGCAGACCCCACAGGGCGAGGGCGATGATACCCGGCAGGATGATGAGGAACGACAGAACGAAATAGGCGTTGCGGCGCCCGACGATGTTGAACACCCTACACTCCTGCCGGCTGTGCCGCCGGCCTGGCGACTTCCGGCTGCTTCGGCTCGATACTCGCGCCGTACAGCGCCGGGTTGCGCGCCCAATCGAGCCGGATGAGGGCCCGAAGGAACGTCCGTGTCACGAAGATGGCGGTGAACATGCTGACCAATACGCCGATGGAGAGCGTCAGCGCAAATCCCCGGATCATGCTTGTCCCGAAGTAGAACAAAATGGCCGTGGTGATGAGCGTCGAGATGTTCGAGTCCCGGATGCTGCTCCACGCGCGAGAGAAGCCGGTCTCAATCGCCGAGCCGAGCGAACGACCGGCGCGCAGTTCTTCCTTCAATCGCTCGAAAATGAGGATGTTCGCGTCGACCGCCATGCCGATCGAGAGGATGAAGCCGGCGATACCGGCGAGCGTCAGCGTGACCGGCTGCCATGGGTTCTTGAAGATGGCAAACGTCAGCAGGGCGTAGACCACCAGCGCCATGTCGGCCAGCAGGCCGGGCAGGCGGTAGTAGATCAGCATGAACGCCATGACGATGCCCAGCCCGACTGCCCCCGCCATGATGCTCTGGCGCACCGAGTCTTGCCCCAGCGTCGCGCCAATCTCGCGCTGCTGGATCACCTCCATCGGCACCGGCAGCGCGCCGTACTTGAGCTTGGTGACCATGTCCTTGGCCTCTTGCAGGCTGAACTGGCCGGTGATCACCCCCCGATCATCGATCCGGCTCTGGATCTGAGGGGCCGAGATGACGGTCTTGTCGAGCACAATGGCGAGGTACTTGCCCACGTTCTTCTCGGTGTGCTCGGCGAAGATCCGGGCACCCTCGGCATCCCAGCCGAAGTTGATCTGCGGCCGGTTGCGCTGATCGAAGCTGACGCCGATGTCTCTGGGACTGAGGTGCTTTCCGGTCAGGATTGTCGGATACTGGTCCTCCTGGACCTTCGTGCCCGGCGGCAGCGGCGTGTTGCCGACATCCATGAATTCCAGCAGGCCCGTCTCGCCGAACAGCCGGATCGCGCGCGCGCGGTCCTCGGGGCTCCTGATGCCGGGAATCTCGACGACGATGCGGTCGCTGCCCTGCAACTGAATCACCGGCTCGGTTGTACCGAATTCGTTGACACGCAGCTCGATAATCGAGCGCGCTGCCTCCATCGACTCGCGGTCGACCGGCTGACCGGGCGGCGGATTGGCTTGGAGGAGCACCTGGAGGCCGCCCTGCAGGTCGAGTCCTTCCACCGCGCGGAATTCGAGGTCGACGTCTTGGGAGCCTACCGAAAAGTGAACCCCAGGATTCTTTGGCCACACGATCCAACCCGTGACGAGCGCGATCACGAAAATGATCGCGAGCCTAACTCCCTCGCGGCGTTGCATGGTTGCGTTTTGTCCAGGTCTACAAGTCTGATTGCGGGACGAACGACGAGCGACGAGCGTTGTGCAACCGCTCCGTCCTTGGTCCTTCGCCGATCGTCGCGAACGATTCGAGTATAACGGGGTATCAGGAAGCCGGTGCGTAGCGCATGCCGCCCAGGTGGCGGACCTGCCCCTGGATCTCGAGCAACGCAAGTGTCCCGGACACTTCGTGTACCGGGATGGCGCACTCGCGGGCCAGGTGATCGACGTGCACCGGCTGACCCGTGTCGCGCAGGAGCGCCAGCAGCTTACGCGCCACATCGTCTTCGCCGCTGCCGGCGGATCCGGTCGAGTTGGAGAGGGCCGCCTGCTCTGGTGGCGGCGCTCCGGCGTCGAGCTCCAGCCGAAGCTGGCGCGCGCCGGCAGGCGCAAGGTGCGGATTGAGCTCCCAGAGGACGTCGTCGGCGATCGCCACCAGCTTGGCGCCATCCTGGATGAGCCCGTGGCACCCGGCGCTGGCTGGCGACGTGATCGGCCCTGGCACGGCGAATACGTCGCGCCCTTGCTCGGCGGCGAACCGGCTCGTGATCAGCGCGCCGGACGTCTTTCCCGCTTCGACGACGAGCACGCCGGCCGCAAGGCCGGAAATAATGCGGTTGCGGGGCGGAAAATTCTCGGCGAGTGGTTCCACGCCAAGGGGATACTCGGTGACCAGCGCGCCGCGCTCGGCAATCTCGGTCGCCAGCCGTCGATTCTCGGGCGGGTAGCAGACGTCGATCCCCGTCCCCAGCACGGCGATCGTCCGGCCGCCGCCGGCGAGCGCGCCGCGGTGCGCGTGCGTGTCGATGCCCTTGGCCATGCCACTCACGATCGTCACGCCGGCCGCGGCGAGCTCCGACGCGAGGCGCTCGGCGACGTCTCGTCCGTAATAGGTCGCCCGTCGCGTCCCTACCATCGCAAGCGCCCAATCGTCGGCCGATGTGAGCTGGCCGCGCACGTACAGTACGGGCGGCGGGTCGGGGATCGCCGCCAGTCGCGCGGGGTAGGCCGTGTCCTGCCAAGTGATGACACTGGCGCCGGTGCCCCGCACGCGCGCCAGTTCTTGCTCCGGGTCGAGCCCGCGGCGCAGCGGCTCGAGCGCATCGAGTACGCGCCGGTCGAGCCCGGCCTGCATCAGCTCGTGGCGCGGCGCTGCCCACGCCGCGCGCAGCGTGCCGAAGCGATCGAGGAGCAGCCGGAACCGCTTGGTCGCGATCCCGGGCGCCTGGTTGAATGCCACCCAGCAGGCACGCTCTTGCTCGTCCATCTCGTCGTCGTGGTCCCTCCGTGGTGCGAACAGTATGCGCACCGATGGTAGCGGCTGCTGCAACTGGTAGCAGCCGCGGCAACTCTACTCCCCTTCTCCCCGGCGTGGGAGAAGGGGCTGGGGGATGAGGGGGACGCTCGCGGCTGCGTATCCTCTGTAGCGACAAACGAGGTAGCGGAAAACGAGGCACGCGATTGACCAGCCCAACCCCCCATCCAGACGCTCCTGACGACGGCGCCACGGCCCATCAACGTACTGCTCTGAACGCGCTGCGCGCCTTCCTCGTCGATCTCGACGGCGTCATCTACACCGGCAATACGGCGATAGACGGCGCCGCGGCGTTTCTCCGGTATCTGAACGAGACCGGTCGCAAGTTTCAGTGCATCACCAACAACTCGACGCAGACGGCGGCGCAGTTCGCGGCCAAGCTGGCGGCGATGGGCATGCCGGTCACGCCCGATCAGGTGCTCACGTCGTCGCAGGCGACGGCGACGTATCTGCGTACGCGTCTCGGTACCGGCGCCCGCATCATGGCCATCGGCGAGGAGGGACTCGTCCGCGCGCTCATGGAGTGCGGGCTCAAGCTCGCGCTCCGTTCGCCGGACGCGGTCGTCGTCGGGCTCGACCGCCGCCTGACGTACGAGCGCCTCACAGCCGCCTGCTTCGCGGTCCGCGCGGGCGTGCCGTTCATCGCGACGAACCCCGACCTCTCGCTGCCCACCGAGCAGGGATTTCTCCCCGGCAACGGCGCGGCGCTCGCCTCTATCCAAGCCGCCACCGGCGTGGCGCCGGTCGTGATCGGCAAGCCGGAAGCGGCGATGCTGGAAATCGCAATGGGCCGGCTCGGCACGTCAAGGGACGAGACCGCGATCATCGGCGACGGACTGCACACCGACGTGCTGGCCGGCCGGCGGGCCGGCGTCACGCCAATTCTCGTCCTGACCGGCGTATCGCGACGTCATGACGTCGCCCCGTCGCTGCACCAGCCCGACTACGTGTTCGACAATCTTCCCGCCGTGCAGCGCGCAATGCTCGGGCGCTGACGCGTCGCGCGTGCGAAATGGAGTTGGTGTTCGGCCGTGATGTCGTATACTTACTGTGCGACGGGGGCACGGGGCGTTAGTCTTCGTACTTCCAACGACGCCGGTGAGGATCGGGCCGGGGTAGCGATCCAAAACGGCCGTCAGCCGCGGGCGCCGGCACTGTGGATCCGGTAGCAGCATGCTGGCTGCCGGAGTTCTACAGGAGACGAACAAGCGTATGAATCGTGGCACTATCGTGCGGTTGATCCGTGACCGCGGCTTTGGCTTTATCCAGATGGAAAACGGGCAGGAGGTTTTCTTCCACGCCAGTGGTGTGGAGGGCATCCCGTTCGATAGTCTGGTCGAAGGTCAGACGGTAACGTTCGACATCGAGCAGGATACGCGCGGTCGCGGCCAGCGTGCCGTCCGCGTCTCGGTTGCCTAAGCGCGGTTCAGCATCGAAGCCGGGTGAGAGAGGGTGGTCGCCTTAGCGACCACCCTCTTCTGTTTCTCTCGCCGATTGCCGATCGGGCGGGCCAAGGACGGCGTAGCCGATCAGCTTGTAGGCCAGCTTGGCCGCGGTAAAGGCCGAGGCAACCGGGCCTTCCGACGGCGCCAGCTCCACGACGTCGGCCATGACGATGGGATGCCGGGCAGCGGCGGCACGAAGCAATTCGAGCACGTCGTACCAGCCAAGGCCGCCGGGCTCCGGCGTACCGACCGCGGGGACGAGCGAAGGATCGAACGCATCGAGGTCGACACTGACGTAAAGCGGCCGTCCGGGCTCGCCGAGCGCCCCGAGGACCTCCTGCCGGAAGGCTTCGAGCGCAGCGCGTCCGTCGAGGCGCGCTGCCGCGACGCGGTCGGCGTCGAAAACGCATAGGCCGCTCGCTCGGATGTAGCCGGCTTCCTCCTCGGCTAGGCTCCGCAGGCCGACCAACGCCGCCGCCGGAGCGCCGCCGTGTGGTGGGGCGCGCTTCGCCATCGCCTCGAGCGACAGGCGCAGCGCGTTGGCGTGGTTGTACCGCGCGCCGAGGTACGGTCCGCGTACGTCCGCGTGCGCATCAAAGTAGAGCAGCGAGAGGTTGGGATAGACGTCGCAGCACGCAGCGACCGCGCCGGCGGTCAGCGTGTGTTCACCGCCCAGCATGAGTGGGAACTTGCCGTCCCTTAGCACGTTCGCCACCGCCCGCCTGACCCGCGCCACCATCTTGGCGGGATCGCCGAGGTGAGGCTCCAGATCGGGAAGCGTGTGAATGCCGACATCGGCAATCGCGCGCCCGTACTCGAGATCGTAGAGCTCCATCTGCGTGGAGGCGTCGACGATCGCGCGCGGGCCATCACGCGCCCCACCACGGAACGTGGTGGTTGCGTCGTACGGAACCGGCAAGACAACCACCCGCGCCATCTCGTAGTCAGACTGCGCGGGCGGCAGAGCGGCAAACGTACGTGGCGTACCGTAAAGCGGGTTAGCGGGCACCCGCCAGTTCCAGCTCTCGTGCCGGCGCCGGCGATGATACCTGCGGCCGCAACTCTGGCGTCACCACCGGTGACGGGCCGACGGGCATCTGCTGGAAGCGCCAGTGCATCTCGCCCGCATCCTCGAGCTGCTCGCCGACGACCGGCCGGCGGATGACGTCCGCAGCGCGCCGAGTGACACCCAGACTCGATTCGATGATCCGCAACGCCCCCATGTAATCGAACGGCTTGCAGCTAAAGATGTCCATGTGGAAGCGCTTATGCTCGGGAAACGTATGGATGCTGATATGGCTCTCGGCGATGATCACCATGCCCGTGATACCCCAGTCTTCCGGCACGACGCCGTGATACCGAAATACGTAGGGCTGCGTGATCTTGGTCATGTCAATCTGGCCAGGTAGATCGTTGAGCAGGTTGAAAATGGGCTCGATCTCGCTGATCTTCGCAGCATCGTCGACGAAGGCGTCGACGACAAGGTGTTGCATCCGGTCCATTACCTCCCAATTGGTGGCATCCCGGTTCGCGCGCGCGGTCCAGGCGGCGGCACGAACCGTGGAACGTGTCTTGGTGTACGCCAAATCGGGCGCACAAACGCCCACCCAACAGCGCCCGGCCGCGCCTGGTGGGCATCAGGCGCAGGCCGCGGAACAGCCCGATCCCACACCGCCTGAACGGCGGGCGACCGGCGAAGTGTTCCGCGGCGCGGCTCACCGGGGGGACCCCGGCGCCGCCTGGCGCTTCCTCGCCGGCCGCCGGTACCGGGTCCGGGGACAGGTCCCGCGCTCTATCGGCGTCCTGCTTTTGCTGCAGGTCGCCTCCGACGCTAGATCGTTCCCTGGCCGTTACCAGCGGTGTACCGGACTGACACGGATGCCTTGGTTGTCATAGACCGCAGAATGCGGCCTGCCATAACAGCACCCGACGAAAGGTTACCGTATTCTGAGCGAAAGTGCACCGGCCGTGGTCCGGCTTACTGCTCGGGCGCCGCTGTCGCCGGCACTGCCGTCTCGACCGGTGCCGGCGACAGGCGGTATCCGCGCTTCTTCACCGTGACGATCGAGCCCGGTGACACGTTGGCGTTGTCCAGCTTGTGCCGCAACCGGCTAACGAGGGTCTCGATGTTGTAATCGGAGACGAGGCCGTCGTACTCCGGCCAGACCGCGCGGGCGATCTCGTTCTTGTCGCAAACGGTGCCCCGGCGGTCGTACAGCAGCGCGAGGAGGGCCAGCTCCTTTGGTGCGAGATCGAGCCGCCGGCCGTAGGCGTACGCCTCGCCGGCAGCGGCGTCGACCCACACCGGCAGGTGCGCCTGGCGGAGTGCATCGCGTGCGACCGCGATGGTGGCGTTCGGGTCCTCGAAGCGCAGCGGGGTGGCGGCGATGAAGATCGTGTCGCCGTTCTGAAGCTGATACTGGCCCGTAATCGGTACGCCGTTCACGTGCGTGCCGTTTCGGCTGCCGAGATCGACGAGCAAGTAGCGCCACGATTCGCGCCGGATTTCGGCGTGGCGGCGCGAGGCGAGCGGATCGCGCACGCGGATATTGCAGTCTTCCGCCCGCCCGATGCGCGTCACCAGTTGGTCCAGTAGGTACTGCTCGCCCGCCGCCGGACCCTCGCCCACGAGCATCGCGGGCGGTCCCAGTTCATCGCCGGCGACAGCGTCCGCCGGCGATGGCCCGCCGTCCGGGCCGCGCGGGCGGCGGTTGGCGTCACCTGAATGCGCGAGGGGTATGGATCGTACCTGTTCGCCGGACGACAGCTCCACAAGCAGCGAGTATAGCGGGTGGTTACTTGCCGCGGGGCAGCGGCCCGGCGGCGCCATCGTCGGGCGGCAAATGAGGGTCCGGCGCACCCGAGTTGGAGGGACCGGAAGCGGCATCGCCGCTGCTTTCCGGACGCGAGGTGTCGTTCGAGAGCTGCTCCTCCGCAGGCGGCCGCAGCATGTCGGCCAGCGTGCCGAGCTGCTCGACGCCCGATTCCGAATCGCGCTCGTTGACGTATTCGGTCAACGCGCGGAAGATCTTCAGGAGCAGCGCACGGCCAATCGGCTTTCCGTTGACGGTGAGGTCACACCGAATCTGGTGATCGACGGCCCAGCATTCGTCCTCGGTCAGCGCCAGCGCCAGAACTTGTGGCGAAAACGGCTTTCCGCGCCGCTCCTCGAACTCAAGAATGACCGTCATCACCTTGAGCAACAGGTCCTTGCCGACGTTATTGGGTCCATCGGCGTAGGTGTGCCGTATCGTGTGGTCGATGGCCCACGCTTCGTCTTCGGTGATCTCGATATACTTCGGCACGGCGACCTCCTCGGGCGATGCTTGGTCACGAGATCAGCGATCTCGAGACCACGGCACTGGCTGCTCCGCGCAGATGGGCGCGATTACGGCACACCGGCGGCAGCGCGGACAGCCGCGTTACCGCACTTATGTCATTATAGAGCCAGACCGGAGTGGCCGGTAGGGGGCGGAGCCCAGTATCCTTGAAGAAGAGAGGAACAGACGCCGCGACATATGGCTACCGAACGAAGAGCGAGAACTCGAGGGCAGAGACGGATGGATCCGTCGAAGATCGTGATGGAAGGCACGATCAGAGAGAGCTTGCCGAACGCCTTTTTCACGGTGGAGCTTGACGGCGGACACCAGGTGCTGGCCCACCTCGGCGGCAAGATGCGGAAGAACTACATCCGCGTGGGCGTCGGCGATAAGGTCCTTGTCGAGCTCTCACCGTATGACCTGACTCGCGGACGCATCACCTGGCGTGTGCCGCCCGGCGGGTTCCCCACTGGGGCGCCGCCCCAGTGACGCACCGCTTCCACCACACCAACCCGCCGCGTGCAAGGCCGATGACCGTTTGGGGTGCAGGCAAGACATCCGGATGAGTCTTCGCTCACCCTGAGCTTGTCGAAGGGCGAACAGGCACGCCCTTCGACAAGCTCAGGGTGAGCAGACGATGCCGCCGGAGCTTCCGCGTGCACCCGACCGTTTGATATCGGTTCTGCTCCGTTACCCTGTGTTCGCGTGATCGCGCTCTGTCTTGCGGATCTGCACAGCAACGTCACGACGCTGCGGCGTCTCGACGCCCTGCTCGCCCGGCGTGCCCACGAGCTCGGCCTCGTCCTAGCTGCGGGCGACATCACGATTCCCGGACACGAACCCTACGCGGCCGACTTCGTCGGCGTCGTGAAGCGGCACAACGTGCCGTTGCTCGTGGTCCACGGCAATAACGATACGATCGAGGCCGTAGAAACGTTCCGGCGCGCCGGCGTAACGATACACCGAAGTGAACGGGAGATTGGTGGTTTCCGATTCGCCGGTTTCGGCGGTGACGGAACTGCGCCGCACGACTTCGAGCTTGCCGAAGGCGAGACGCTCGATTTGCGGCTCGACGGCGCGATCTTTCTCACCCACGTTCCGCCGCAGGTGCGTCTCCCGTATGGGCCCGACGTACCCCGCACCAAGATGGTGGCGCCGCCCCGCCCAAGCGGCGACGCGCTTGCCGGCGCGCCGCGGGCGCACATTTGCGGCCACATCCACCACATAGAGGGCGTGGCCTATCTCGGTCCAACCAAGGTGGTGAAGCTCCGCGCCGCGATGTTGAATCGGTGCGCGTTGCTGGACGTGCGCACGTTGCGGACGGATTTCCGCGATCTGGGAGATTAAAGCGTTAGCTCAGGTAGTGCCGGCTGACGACGAACGACGAACGACGAACGGATGCACCGTCGTGCGCTTGCTTCGTCCTTCGTCGTTCGACTGCGCAAGTAGCGCTACTGCGATGCCTGTTGGAGCAGCGCCTTCGCACGCTCGAGCTGTGCCACGTTGTTCGAGAGCACGGCGCCGCGGATATTATTCACCGCGGAGTTGATCTGGTTCGCGGTTGGCCCGGTTTCCGACTTCACGGCATCCTCGGCCCGGTCCGCTTCCTTTTGTAGCTCTGTCTTGGCGCGGCCGATGTTGGCGTCGTTCTTGGAGTTGATCGCGTCGATGAGCGCGGCCGTCCGCGTGTGAAGATCTGATGCCACCTTCTTGAGATCTTGTTTCTGAGCGCCGCTGGCGGCGCTGTCCGTGGTCTGCTCGGCCGTTGTCTGGCAGGCGGTTGCCACGCCAAAGAGTGCCAGTACCGCCGGTGCCGCGACAATCCGCCGTCGGTCCATCAATTCCTCCAAGAGCGCTACGTCCTCTCTGTCAGGCATGCACGAGTCTGCATGCGGCGTGTGGCAATCGGGACACTCACGGTCGCCGGCGATGCTGTCCTGGCGAGTATAGCGAGCAGCCGCCGGCACGCCGAACAGGGCGTGCCACTTGGTATAGTTTGATGTTCGCACTTGTCGCAAGTGCTTTCGTGGTCCGAAGTGATCCGACGGCCGAGTCGATGGTGCCAACGGGTCGGTGCCCGAGTGGTTAATGGGAGCAGACTGTAAATCTGCCGGGTTGAAACACCCTACGGAGGTTCGAATCCTCCCCGGCCCACTAACTAGGCACTGAGTGGCTCGTTTTGACGCGCTGCGACGGACCTGGTATAGTTTCTCGGTTGCCCACCAAACGAAGGGCGCTCACAAAGCCGGTTTGAGACCCGCGGGAAACCAAAGGGAATCCGACTGAGCCAACTGGGCCTTGCCCCGAGCGGTGGGCGCGATGCTCTTTGACAACCGAAGAGGCTGAAGAAGCCACAGAAGAAGCCGAACGATAGGACACAAGCGCGTCCGGATGGCGGCCGGCGCCCACGAGAGAAGCGGCGCACCGGCCGAGCCATCGACGCGGTTCTGCCCGGATCTGACGTGTGCCCGCGGCTGCACTCAAGTGCACTCGAGCACTCGAAGCGCTACGGATACACCGAGATTCGGGCCTATCGAACGAGATTCCGTAACCGATACCGAGTCCACCGGGCACGTCCCTATTGTCATGCCGGATCTGGGCTTCCACGTCATGGACGTGCCGTCTGTATCTGTAAAGGTGAAGATGTGCACGGGCGTGGGGGGAATAGCCAGACGGCGGACAACGATAGGGGTGCCGACTTGGGGTGGACAAAAGCGAATAAGGGCAGACGGTGGATGCCTAGGTGCTCGGTGCCGATGAAGGGCGTGGCAGGCGACGAAAGGTCCTGGGGAGCTGCCAACAAGCGTTGAGCCAGGAATACCCGAATGGGGCAACCC
>JACQGX010000284.1 GCA_016199265.1 Chloroflexota bacterium
GCGCGTGGCGTCGGACCCAAGCCGCCGGTGTTGAGGTACGTCGAATGCGCCAGCGCCGGCAACTCGGCGCGGATGGCATCGAGATCTATCGTGCTCGTTGCGTCGGCGGTGTTCGTCATTTAGGTGCTCCAGTTTTGGACGAAGGACGAAGGACGAAGCAGGTGGTCTGTGGACCATTACTTCGTGGCTTGTCTGCTTGGTCGTTCGTCTGCTTCGTCCTTCGTCCTTCTTCTGCTTCGCTATACCGTCGCAACGTACACCTGTGGATGGCCGGTGGCATCGGAGGTGTAGACGACGCGGGCGCCATCGGGGCTGTAGGATGGGTGAGGGTGGGTCCACTGGGGACCATAAGCAGCCTCGGGCGTGGGGCCGTCCCAAATGGGTTCGGGTAGCGCCCACTGGTAGCCCTGGCAGGAGGCACGCGGCTGGCAGAGCGTGCGGCGGGCGCCGGTGCGGGGATCGATGAGGACGAGGCCAACATCGGGCAGCGCCGTGTCGCAGACGATCAGCCCTCCATCCGGGCGCGGCGCCGGGTGCCAGCAGTTGAACGCGGCGACGGCGCGGTCGCCGGTGCCGTCGCGCCGGATAGACCGGAGCGCGTGCGGCCAATGGGTGTAGATGATCTCGTCGTCGTTCAGCCAGCTCTCGTGCGTGAGCCACTCGCGGCGTGTCTGGCCGCGGAGCGGGTGCGGATCGGTCCCGTCGCGGTTCACCAGCCACAGACGGGGCAGATCGCTCGAGAACAAGATCTGGCGACCATTGGGGCTGAACTGCGCGTGGCCGACGAAGCGTTCGGTCTCGTATGCGGTGCGGACGCCCGACCCGTCGGTGCGGATGGCGAGCAGCGCGTTGCGCCGGCCGTGCGTGCTGCTCTCGCCGCTGAACGCCGACGTGACGAGCTCGGCACCGTCGGGGCTGAGGCTGCCGGTGTCGACGTGAGCATCGCCGGGGCAGACCGCGACGGTTGAGCGATACGCCGTGGCCACTTCGACGGCGCGCAGCTCGCGTCCGGCGCCGTAGAACACATGGCTGCCGTCGCGGCCGACGCACGCCGACCAGGGGTTCACCTCTCCGGTGTCGGTGAGCTGTAGCAACTCGCCCGAGGCCTCGTCGACCGCATACAGGTTGGCGCGCCCGCCGTCGCGGTACGACGTGACGATCAGACACGACTCGCCGCCGCGGCCGCGAGGGAACGCCCACGCCTGGTTGAGGAAGTAGGGTGCGTGATTGATGCATGGCGTGTTGGTGAGCTGCACGATGGCGGTGCCGGTCTCCGGCTCGACCCACGCGCGCCGCTCGGGCGGAAAGCGATCGCCTGCGCTCATAAGTACGGTTACACCTCGGCGGACTGCTGCAGATGATACGCAAGCCGGCGTGGGGTGCGGGCAAAAGTTCCGGAGGCGTCAATGTCCTGTCGACTACCGGCAGACCGGGAGCTAACAGTGCCTCACAACCCCACCGCTCACGCTGAGCCTGTCGAAGGGCGCCCTTCGACAGGCTCAGGGCGAGCGGACTTCTGTGAGACGTTCCAAATGCTAGTCTGCCTCCGCCGAGTATCCGTACTTGCCGTAGAGCCTCACGAAGTACGCTTCCACGACTGTGCGGCGGCGGATCAACCCCTGCGGCCCCTTTTCGAACAGCACGACGTCCTCGGCACCCCCCGGCCCGATCGGCTGGACGAGCCGGCCGCCGGGAGCGAGTTGCTCCACCAGCGGCGGCGGTACCTGCGGGAACGCCGCCGCCACGACGATCGCGTCAAACGGCGCGTGCTCGGGCAGCCCCTCGGTCCCGTCGCCTACGACCACCTCGACGTTGGCGATGTCGTGCCGGGCCAGGTTGGCCGTGGCGGCCGCGGCGATGTCCGGCCAGCGCTCGATGCTCCAGACGAACCGCGCCAGCCGGGCCAGCAGCGCCGTCTGGAAGCCGTAGCCCGTGCCCACCTCCAGCACCTGCTCCGCTCCGGTGAGCCCCAGGGCCTCAATCATCTTGGCCACCAGCGACGGTTGGGTCGTGACCTGCCCGTGCGGGATGCGCACCGGCTGGTCGAGGGAGGCCTGCACGGCGACCTCCGGCGGGACGAACCCCGCACGCGGCACCGCGCGAAAGGCCTGCAGCACGCGCGGGTCGCGTACCCCCGCAACTATGACCGCCCTGACGAGGTCTTCCTGCCGGCTAGACAGATTGGGCCGATTGCGCCGTTCCATCACACCCAGTATGTAGCAACCCGCGCACCGCGCTGCACTAAACCAAAGCCACAGTGGGACCCACAGGCCTCCTCACTTTGCACTTTGCACTTTGCATTTTGCACTTGGTTTAGCCGGCTGCTTCTCTCAGACCGCCGCGAGGGCCGGTTGACGCGCGGCCTGCGCCAGTACGTGCCGCAGCCGGGCCGCTACCTGTTCGGCTTCGCCGGGCTCGAGGTTGTGAGGGTTAATGGTGACCGAGTCGCGGGAGTGGGCGACGGCGATGGGTGGATCGCCATCGCGAAGCCGGGCGGCGAGCTCGGGTGCGGTGAGGCCGGCGCGTGCGGGGTCGACGGTGAGCCTGGCCTGGGGAATGGTGCGCGCGATGATGCGTTCGGCGGCGACGCCGTCGAGGCCGCGCACGGCGTCGAGGACAGTCTGCGCGCAGGCGTCCCAGTAGCGCAGGTCGGCGGCGTGGTCGCGGCTGACGTAGAGCTCGACGGCTTTGAGCAGGCCGGCTATCTCTTCCTTGCCGACCTTCATGGGACGCCCCATCGAGGCGTTCGGGTTGGTGTTTAGGCGGCAGGCTTTGATCAGCTCCGCTTTGCCGAGGATCAGGCCCGACGACTGCGGGCCGCGCAGGCCCTTGCCGCCGGAGAAGACGACGAGGTCGGCGCCGAGCTCGCTGAACGTTCGTAGATTTCCGGGCGGCGGGAGCTCGGCGGCGGCGTCGACGATCACCGGCACGCCGCGTTCGTGGGCGATCTCGACAACTTCCGCCAGACTGGTGCCGGTCGGGAAGCGCGCGTTTCCCGGCAGCTCGCCGCCGCAGAAGGTGACGGCCACGGTACGCTCTGCGATCGCGGCTCTGAATTCGTCGGGTGTGGCGCCGGCTGGGCCGCCGATGTCGACGAGCCGCGGGCCGGCATTGCGGTAGCCCTGAGCGTAGCCGGTGACATGCGTCTTCTGGATGACGATCTCGTCCTTCGCGCCCGGCCAGTCGAGGTGCGGCAGCGCCCGAATCCTCTGGGGATCGGTCCCGGCGACGCACGCGGCGGTCGAGATGGCCAGCCCGGCGGCGGCGCCGCACACCATCGCGGCGTCCTCGATGGCGGGCGAACCGAGCAACTGGGCGACCTTCCGTCCGGCCGCGCGATGGAGCTCCGGCAGCTCGACGTAATTGCCGCCCGCGCGCCGCATCACCTCGAGCACTTCGGGAGGCATGAGGCTGCCGCCGAGCCGAGTCTTCATCCCATCGGCGTTGATGACGGTTCGTAGGCCGAGCTCTTGGTACGGGTTCATAGGATCTTGCACCTCTCGTGTGTGTGCCCCCATCATAGGCGATCACAAGCGATATGGGATCCGCCCCGCCGCGTTACGGCGACGCGAACGTTGAGGTTGGCGTTGAGGTTCGCCCTCTATGCTCGTGGCATCAGACATGGCACACTCGGTACTATCGACACGTCACGCGCTCCTGCGCCGCTTTATGGGCACGAGCGCGCTGGTATTTGCCTCGTGCGCGGCCGGCGAAGCCGCGCCCGCGCCAACGCCGACACCGGAACGGCGGCCCACGCCATCTCCGTATCAGGTTGAGGTGCGGATGCACCCCCAAGAGGCCAAGTACGGCAAGGACGAGCATGTGGTGATCCAGGCGCGCTTCACCAGGAACCGGCGCGGTGTGTCCGGGGCGCAGCTCTCGGCGACCGCGCACTACCCAGGCGGCCCGCAGACGTTTCGGTCCGAGATCACGACGTTCCCCGACGGTCGCGTCGACCTGGCGATCCCGGTAGAGCCGGCGAAGCCC
Source organism: Chloroflexota bacterium (assembly GCA_016199265.1). Lineage (GTDB taxonomy): Bacteria > Chloroflexota > UBA11872 > UBA12225 > UBA12225 > JACQGX01. Next base: position 3,988 of record JACQGX010000284.1, read on the forward strand.
GGCTCTACGGTGCCGGTGGAGGTGATCATGACCTACCGGGGCGAGGCGTACCGGGCCAAGAGCGGCTTTTCGGTGCGCTAGCAGCCTGTCGGAGAGAACCATTTCGGTGAGCAATCCGCCCTCGGGAAAGCCGTTTTGCGACGGAATGAGTACCCATTTCGCCCCACTTTCGGGGCCAAAACCGCCGGAAATGGAGCCAGGGACGTTTTCTCCGACAGGCTGCTAGCACGCCGGTCGCGTTCGGTGGCACGGAGGCACTGCCGGCGGCACATATTCTGCCGTGACTCCGGTGGATAGACGGCATGGAGTTACGCTATGAATTCGCGTTTCCGCGATCGATACGAAGCCGGCCGCGTGCTGGCCGAAGCGCTTTCGGAGTATGCCGGCCGGCAGGATGTGACCGTCCTGGCGTTGCCCCGCGGCGGCGTGCCGGTGGCCTACGAGGTGGCGCGCGCACTGCAGGCGCCGCTCGACGTCTTTTTGGTCCGCAAGCTCGGCGTACCGGGGCAGGAGGAGCTGGCGATGGGCGCCATCGCCACCGGGGGCGTCCGCGTGCTCAACGACGACGTCGTGCAGGCGCTGCGTATCCCCGATGACGTGCTCGACCGAGTCGCCGCCCGCGAGTCGCAGGAGCTGGCGCGGCGCGAGGTGGCGTATCGAGGCGACCGTCCGCTCCCGGACGTGCGCGACCGCACCGTAATCCTGGTCGACGACGGTCTGGCGACCGGCTCGACGATGCGGGCCGCGGCCGCCGCGGTACGCCGCCTCGGACCTGCCCAGGTCGTCGTTGCCGTGCCGGTGGCATCGCGCGACACGTGCGAGGATTTCCGGCATGAGGTCGACAAGATCGTCTGCGCCGCGACGCCCGAGCCGTTTTTCGGTGTGGGGCTGTGGTACGAAGACTTCTCGCAAACCACCGACGACGAGGTTCGCGACCTGCTCGCCCGCGCTGCCCGCGAGCACAAGTCGCGTGGTGAAACCGTCACGGCTGGTCGCCGAGCGGCGTAACGGTCGAGCAGAAGACTGCCCCCGCGAGCGAGTGGCCGGCGACCACAGGCCGCCGATCACCGCGGGTCACCGCGGGGCGAGGTTGGTCGTCATGTCTAAATGGCGCGCCGGCTCTGCACCAGCAGAGCGGCGGCCCAGGGAGGACAGAGCTACGATGAAGGACCGTGACAATCGGACGGTAGAAGAGCACGTGGTACACGTGTCCGTAGGACCCGTGACGCTCGAAGGCAACCTGGTCGTGCCGACAGGTGCCACGGGAGTGGCGCTGTTTGCGCACGGGAGCGGCAGCGGCCGGCACAGCCCGCGCAACCGCTTTGTCGCCGAAGTGCTGCAGCGGGGCGGGCTTGGCACGCTGCTGATCGATCTCCTAACGCGCCAGGAGGAAGCGGTCGATCTGCAAACGGGACACTTGCGGTTTGATATCGGCCTGCTCGCCGAGCGGCTCGCAGGCGCCACCGACTGGCTCAAGCAGCACCCGCAGACCCGCAACTTGACGGTCGGGTACTTTGGGGCAAGCACCGGCGGTGGAGCGGCGCTCGTCGCCGCGGCGGAGCGGCCCGACGTGGTCGGCGCCATCGTCTCACGCGGCGGCCGGCCGGACCTGGCGGGGCCCGCGCTGGCTCGCGTGCGCGCGCCGACGCTGCTGATCGTGGGCGGCCACGACTATCCGGTCATCCACATGAATCAGGAGGCGTACGATCAGCTTCGGTGTGAGAAGAAGCTGGAGATCGTTCCCGGTGCAACGCACCTGTTTGAGGAGCCGGGCGCGCTCGAGGAAGTGGCGCGGCTGGCGCGCGATTGGTTCCAGCGGTATCTGGTGCGGGCGGAGCGCGCGCGGGCGGCGTAGTGGAGTGCAAGGTGCAAAGTGAGACGAGGGGCGCATGACCACCGGTCATGCGCCCCTCGTGCTTCCAAACCAAAGCCGAGGTAGGACTCACAGGCGTCCTCACTTTGCACTTTGCACTTTGCACTCTGCACTTGGTTTAGCCGCTCCTGTTTGTCACTTCTCCTTGCTTTCCTTCCTCCCCCTTCACCATCGCAAAGACGGTGCCGCTGAATTGTTTCGAACTCGTCTCAATTCGCCCCTATCTCCCTGCGCCCGGCGGCGTTATAGACGCTGGAAGCACTGCACACCGGGCCGAAGTACAGGCGGTTTCAGTCTTCCGGCACTGGCGGCGCAGCCAACTCACAATCGACATACCAGACACACGGGAGTATCAGGGGGTGATGGAACAGCGGCCTACGAGGCGCACGAGAAGAGGAACCACGACCGCCGCGTCGCGGCTGGGGATTGGCCTGCTGCTGGCGCTGGCGCCGGTCACGCTCGACCGCGCGGCGGCCCCGGCTGCGCTGGCTCAGGAAGCTGAGGAAGTCGAGACTGAGGTGGTGGAAGTCCAGGAGCCGATCGGCCTCTTCCTGGAGATCGCCGGCCTCGAGTCCGACGATCTCACCGTACCGGCGGAAGTGGAGAGCATTTGGCTCGAGGGCAGCACGCTCCCCGACGCCATCGTGAGCGTCGACGGCGAGCTCGTCCTGCCCGACGAGTACGGCATTTTCGGCGTCGAGGTGCCGCTAGAGATCGGCGCCAACGACGTCACGGTCATCGCGTCAGACGCCGACGGCAACGTCGTTGAGAAGACGATCTACGTCGTCCGCGAGGACTAATCACAACAACAGTCTGTCAAGGCCCGACAGGCGAGACAGACGAGATACGCCAGACATCACCGACCTAGCAGACACACTAAACCAAGTGCAAAGTGCAAAATGCAAAGTGAGGCAGCCTGCGCGTTCCACCTTGGCTTTGGTTTAGACACACCAGACACACCAGGAGGAACAAACACAGTGAACCGCAACCCGCTTCGCACCACCGCCAGGATGCGCGTCGTCCTCGCCGCCGGCGGCCTCGTCGCCGCCTTCACCGGCCTCGCCGCGGCACCGGCGCTCGCCGCCGATCCGCAACCGATCCACGGCCACCAGATCCATGGTACGGTCAAGTCGGTCAACACGGGCGCCAAGTCGTTCGTCGTCGACACGTCGACGCCCGACGACGTCAAACATGGCGATGTTACCGTCCAACTGCCGAACAACCTCTCGCGGCCGGGCAAGGCCGGCCAGCACGGCCAGGGCAAGGCGAAGTCGCACCTGGCCGCGTCGATCGACGACGTCAAGGTAGGCACCCGGGTCGTCGTACAGGGCACCCTCGAAAGCGGCAAGTTCAACGCGCGGCGCGTGCACGTCCTGCCAGCGAAGGAGATCACGCACGCCGTCGGCGAGGTGCAGTCGTATACCAACGGCACACTGACGGTCAAGCTGGCCGATAACTCCACCAAGACCTTCAAGGTAACGAGCGACACCAAGTTCCATCCGGAAGGCAAGTCGGCTGCCAACCTGACGCCGCCGGGCGCCAAGGTAACCGTCGTCGCGAAGGACGGCGAGGCGAAGAACATCGTCTTCCTAGCGTCGTAAGCAGCGTGGCGGCCGCGGTGGAGCCGCGGCCGCCACGCTGTGCGCTCTGCGAAGGGCAGCGGGCAGACCAAGGCAACGGACAGACCGTTGCCTTCTCCGTTTCTGGAGCTTGCTGGCGCTCCTGCGGTCAGAATGACAGGGGGAGGAGGGCAATAGGACAGCGAGCTGGTCGGACTCACCGGGCGACGACGGCCCTCATTCGCCGCCGCGGAGCTTCTGCCACATGCTCAGCGCCGTGACGGCACCCAGCGTGATGGCCATGAGCGCCAGCACGATCGATTCGGTGGAGAATCCGCCCCCAGCCAGCGCCCCGGCGCCTGCCCCCGGCGCTCCTACCCCACCCGGATCGAGGGCGGCGGCCGCGGTCGCGAAGACGGCGCCGACCCGGAGTCCCAGTTGCGGCAGGATGACGACCGCGGCGACCGCCACCAACCCGACGAGTACGGCATACTCCGTCATGCCTTGCCCCTGCTCCTCACTTAGCCGGTGCAGCAAGAACCAGCTCCGGGGGCATTCGGCGCGGTTCTTGTAGGCTCGTGGGCGTACGTTGCAGCGCTGCGTATTCATCGTTTCAATCCGTAACAGATCGTTTGCCTTCTCTTAGCGCACGTCGCGTGCCACCAGCACGGTCCGCAACACACTTGTCACACATTTCGGCGACAAAATCGGTATGGACGGTGTCGTGCTCGAGCTCGTACGGATCGGACTGCGCACCGCGCACGCGCTGGCGGCGGTGCTGTGGGTCGGCGGCAGCCTATTCTTCGCGCTCGCCCTCATCCCAGCCCTGCGGCGCATCGGCGCTACCGCCGAACGGCTCGAGCTCGCGACGGCCGTTGGGCGCGAGTTCCGCCGGCTCGTGCGCGCCTCGATAGTGATCTTTCTCGTCACGGGGGCGATCCTTGCCTTCGACCGCTTGAGCCGGCCGGGCGTGCCCGCCCTCTACACGGCACTGCTCGGCGTCAAGATCGCCCTCGCGCTCTGGATGTTCTGGTTGGTGCGCGAGCGTGACGTGCCCGACCGTCCGGCGACGCTTGCCACGGCGACGGCACCTTCAGAGTCGGGCGCGGCCGCTGCATCCAGCGAAGCAAGCGCCTTGTGGCACCCGTGCATCCGGCGGCAGACGCTCCTGCTCACGCTGGGAATCGCCGTGTATCTGCTGGCGATCGTGCTCAGGGTGATCTTTGAAGCGGCGCAGGCAGCGCAGCCGCGTGTCTAAACCAAGTGCAAAATGCAAAGTGCAAAGTGAGGATCCCTGCGGGTCCCACTGTGGCTTTGGTTTAGGTTTGGTTCAAGGTCCGAAGTCCGAAGTCCGAGGTCCAGAGTCGAGGGTCGACTGCTGCGTGCCGCCGCTTTGGACGGTGGACGTATGACTGTGGAACCGGTCAAGAGGGATCTCGGCGGATCACCCAGGCGCGATACTCGCCGAATCGGCCGGCCGGAGTGGTGCCGGCCGGGAGATGCGCCGCCACCTGCGCGTGGCGCGAGACGACAACGCCTACGGCCGGCACACCGGCCGGGCTTGGAAAACCGGTGATGCCAGGCGCCACGATAGTGGGTGCGATCAAGCGTTCGCTGTCGACGAAGTGCACCGGCGCCGCGTAGTACGCGACCTCGCGGTCGGCGGCGACGAGCTCGCCGCGCGCAGCCACCGAGCGCAGCCACGCCGCCGCCTCGAACTGGCCCGACGAGCCGTAGAAGTAGGTGGTCGACTCGACCGTCGCCGCTTGGCGCGCCGCGGCTGAGACGTTGGCGCCGAGCAACAACCCGACGGCGAGCGCTCCCGCCCGCGTTGGTCCGGCGAACCGCGCGAGCGCCAGGCAGCCGGCGGCCACCGCGAGCCAGGCGGCGAGCAGACGGAGGTCGGCGTGCCGGATGAGCGCGTCGGCGCCGGTGGCGGTGCCGGCAGCGAAACCCACCGCGATTCCGGCCGGCAGAAACCAATTGGTTTTGGCGAAGGACGAATAACGGTTGACGGAGGCTCCACCGACAGAAGCGCCAATTTCGTCCTTCGTCGTTCGGCCTTCGTTAAGAAGGCGGATGGCGGTAGGTAAGGCCGCGTCGAGCCACCGCGCTGCCGCAACGCCCGCGACGGCGGCCGCGAGGGGGAGCACGCCGGCGTGGTACTTGGGAAACCCTGCCGCCATCTTGCTCAGGTAGACCGCCATCGTCACGGCCGTGACGAACAGCAGCGCCGCGGCCGGCTCATCGCGTCGCAGCGCCAGCGGCGCCGCGACGAGCAGGCCGACCAACAGCGGGTGCAGCCACTGCATGCTCCGCAACGCCGCGACGAGCGTACGCAGCGCCGCAAGCCCCACCCCGGCGGCCGGCCCGGTCGCCGCGTTCCCCGTCAGGCCGGCCGTGTCCAGCGCCTCGTACCAGACATCACGGAATGGCTGTACAGCGGGCAGGCCGGTGCCCCACGCCACGAGCAGCCACGAGACCAATAACACCAGACTGCCGGCGATACACGCGACGGCGAGCCGCCGCGCTTGCGGCCGGCGCCGCTGCAGCGTCAGCCAGAGCACGAGCGCCGCGGCAACGATGAGGGGGGTGGTGAGCTTGCACCAGAGAGCAAGGGCGAAGGCGGCGGACAGCGCGGCGCCCGACCTGAGCCGGCGCCCTCCGTCCTTCGTCCTTCGTCCTTCGTCTCTTCCGGTGCGCAGGGCGAGCCAGACGAAGGCTGCGGTGGCAGGCGCCAGGACGGTGCCGTCGATGTCGAGCAGGAGGGCGCTCTGGATGGCGTACGGCGACGTCGCCCAGAGGAGCGCCGCGAGGACGCCGGCGCGTGGGCCACCGGCGAACCGGCCGAGCGCCGCCGCGCCAGCCAGCGAGGCCAGACCCGCCAGGACACCGAAAGCGCGCAGCGCGGCGTCACCCGCCCCGGCGACGCGCTGCCACGCCGCCAGCGCCAGCAGGTAGCCCGGCGGGTGGTAGAGCGCGTACTGCAGGCGCAGGCCGTGCTCCGGATTCCAGGGGTAGTCGGCAATGTACCCGCGGTCGTAGAGAAAACTGCCGCCCGCGATTGCCCGCGCGGCTTTGGCGAAGTCGACTTCGTCGTACGTCAGCGGGCGACCTATCTGTGACAGTGCTAGGACGAGATAGAGCGCCACCGCTGCCAGGAAGACCGCACCGGTGTAGGGGCGAAGCATTTGCGGTGGTCTCCCTCGAGCGCTCCGATACGGCCGCTATGGTAGTCACCGAGACCCTCGTTGGGTAGCGGGAGCAGTGGCCGGCGGCCAAAACCCAAAGCGTACAGGCCCCACACGAATGCGCCGCGATCCTACAGACCGCCGGCCGGGGACTCGGTTCGCAGCCAGGAGGCGGCGCCCATGACCACGGTGAGCAGGGACACGAGCACGGCGCCTTCCGGCTGGTTGCTCTGGTCGAGCGCCATTGCCCACAGGATCGCGCCGACTATCGACGCGATAAGCACAATGACGGCCAGCGTCGAGTGGCCGTGTTGCACCAGCCAGCGGCGCACACCGATCGTGAACACGGCGGCGACCGCAAAGATCAACAGGAGCAGACGCAGGGCATCATCGGCAACGAAGACGACTAGCGGCGCAAGCGCGACGAATGCCACTTCCAGCGGCAGAAAAGCGCGCGGTGGCGTTTCGCCGTCATCCGATCGCATCCCCGGCCGCAGCGCCCTCGCCACCTTGAAGATCCGCACAAACCGCAGCAACCGAAGCGCGCGCAGCGTCTTGAGCGATTGAAGATTGAGCGCGACCAACAACGTTGGCAGGATGGCTAGGAGATCGACGATCCCCCACGGGCCGAGCACGTACCTCCAGCGGCTCGCGGCGTATACGATGCTGAGCGCGTAGTCGGCAACGAAACAGACGGCAACCGCGATCTCCAGCCAGAAGAAGAGATCTCCGTATGCCTCCAGCAGCGCGGCGTCGTGCTCTAGCAGCGTGACCACAACCGACACGACGACCAACGTCACGACGACCTCGGTGAGCGTCGCGGCCTCCTGCGAACGCTGGTCGACGTATGCCTGCCTCAGCCAGCTCACCAGCTGCTGCTTCCATGTCGTGCGGGGCACCGCCGCCGCGACCGCCGGTTTTGGTGGCAGCGCGGGTGCCACCGGCGCCGGCGGCGGTTCGGCGATACCGGTCTTCTGAACAGGTGCCGGCCCTTGGGCGCCACCGGCCCCTCGATCGGATCGCGCCACGCTTCCCGCTGCAGCCGGGTCGGTAGCCTGCCGGACCGACGTATCGGGCGCGGTGGTCGTGGCTGCGGCAGCCGTGGTAGGTACCGTCGCCGCGCCGGCCGCGCCGGCCGCGCCGGTCGTCGCAGCCGCCGTGTTCGCCGCGACCGCCGGCGGCGCGGTCGCGGTAGGTGCGTCGGCGGTCGCCACCACAGGCGGCGCCGGTGCGGGTAATGGGGCAGCAGACGAAGGCGGCGGCGATGCCGGTGCCGCCGAAGCGTCAGGCAAGGTCAGGTGCAGCAGTTGGGTGTTGATTGTCGGTGCGGCCGCCGGCGCCGGAAAGTCTGGTGATGGCGCAAATGCCGGTGGCTCTGGAAACGCCGGCGCCGGCGAAAACAGCGGTGTCGTCCCAGGTTCGGGAGTCTCGCTCGAGACAGGAGCAGACCGACCGGCGATGGCGAGCGGCGCCGCCGGAAACACCGGCGGCGCGGCAAACTCTGGTGCCGCCGAAAACGCCGGAGCCTCCGGCGCAGCCGGGGACTCGACCGTCGCCAGCCGGATGCCGGCCGCGAGCCCGGCCACCACCGCCGGGTCGAGTGCCCTAGCCGGCGGCGCCGCCTCGGTCGAGGCCGCGCCTGCCGCCGGCCCGCCCAGCGCGAACCCGGCACGGCCGGCATGTCGTTGCGTCGCCGGACTCTCCCACGTAGGGATGAAGGGGACTGAGGCGCTCGCCGGGCCACCATTTCCCCTCTCGCCCGCGGGCGAGAGGGGGCCAGGGGATGAGGGGACGTTCGGCGCCGGTCGGGGTTCGACCGTCGCGCCGCAGCGGGTGCAGAACTTCGCCCCGGCGCGCGCCGGCGTGCCGCAAGCGGCACACCAATACTCGACGACAGTAGCCGCGGCCGCACCGGCCGCATGCGCCGCAGTCGCCGGGGCCAGGGCCGCACCGCAGCGGGTGCAGAACTTCGCCCCGGCGCGCGCCGGCGTGCCGCACTTCAGACAGCGGCTCGTCGCGCCGTCTGGCGCAGTCTCGTGTGGTATGGCCTGCGGTACGGAAGTCACCTCGTTTGCCTCCGCTTTCCAGGGTTAACGGGCACCGGCGCGCTCCACCGAAACAGGCACGTGCTCCATTTCTACGGCCCGCTGGAGTAACACGCGCCCTCGGCCGGCTAGCAGAGTAGGGCTAATTGGCGGTTCCGGCGCAGCATACCAGACAAATGCGCTATAACGGGCCACGCTAGCCGTTCGGCTACTTCTCGCGGCTTCCCCAACGCGGGGGGTCTGTGGGGTACTGCGGGGCATTCAGAACGTAAGGAGCACCACCATGCCGAGATCGGGCAGTGGCACGGGTAGGACACTCATCGTATTGGCGATTCTGCTATTGGTTGGACCAAAACTCCTATCGCTCGTGCCGGCGCGTAATCTCGCGCTCGACCCGAGCACGGAGCTGATCGTCACAGCGGCAGGTGCCGGTCTCTTCGCGCTGGGATTGTTTCTCACCGCGTTTACGGCCATGTACCACCGCGGCGCCGCCGATCGCGCCTTCGTGCGCACCGGCCTGGGAGGGGCCAAGGTGGTCATCGACGGTGGCGCGCTGGTCCTCCCTGCGGTACACGAGGTCACCTGGGTCTCGCTGCGCACCATGCCCTTGGAGCTCACCCGCGAAGGCCAGACGGCGCTGATCACCAACGATTGCCTGCGGGCCAACATCACCGCCGCGTTCTTCATCAAGGTGCCTAAGGAGGCCGAACCCGTTCGGACGGCGGCGACGTCGCTCGGCGCGCAGGCGATCGATCCGGCCGGCATGCTGGAGTTTCTGGAGACCAAGCTCGAATCGGCGCTACGGGAAGTCGCGTCCGAAATGGCGCTCACCGAGCTGCTGATCAATCGCAGCGAGTTCGTGCGCCGCATCACCGACCGCGTCAGCCGCGACATCGCGAGCAACGGCCTTGCGCTCGAGGGCGTCACGATCGCCAAGCTCGACCAGACGCCTACCTCGGCGCTGCGCGCCGAGGACAACGTCGTCGACGCGCAGGGCGCCAAGAAGATCATGGAGATCACGACGGCGCAGAACATCGAGCGCAACCGGCTCCAGCTCGAGGCGCAGCGCCTGATCGAGCAGGAAAAGGTACGGACGAACCAGTTCCTCTACGAGCTCGAAGTGGCCCGCGCCTCGGCCGAGGCCGAGCGGGTGAGCCAAATCAAGGTGGCGCAGGCGGCGGCCGAACAGGAAGCGGCGACAAAATCCGCCGAACAGGTGCGCCTGTCGAAGATGGCCGAAGTCGAGCGCGACCGGGCGATCGAGCTCGCCGAGGTTGCCCGCCAGCAGGCCGTCGAGGTCGCCAACCAGGAGCGCGAGCGCGCGACGATGATCGCCAGAATCGGCAAGGAGCAGGCGCTCGAGGTGGCGAATCGCGAGCGCGAGATCGCCGTTGCGGCGAAAGAGACCGAACGTTCGCACGCGATGGCGCAGCAGCTCGAGGCCGAGGCGCTCAAGACGAGGGCTGAGCAGGAGGTCATCGCCGTCCAGGCGGCGGCCGAGGCCGAGCGGCGCGCCAACGCCCGCGTAATCGAGGCCAGGGCCGAACAGGAAGCACGCGCGCTAGACGCGGAGGGCGAGAGAACTCGCCAGCTCGTGCCGGTCGAGGTCGCACGCGCGCAGGCGGAGGTCGAGCGCACCCGGCTCAAGAACCAGTCAGAGTTCGAATCGATCGCCCGCGACCTGCCGCTTGCGATGGCACGCATCGAAGCCGAGCGCGAGGTCGGTCTCAAGTCGGCTGAGGCGCTGGGCGCGGCGCTCTCGCAAGCCAAGCTGGTGATTTACGGCGATCCCTCCACGCTCGCCCAGGTGTCGCGCGCGTTTACGCGCGGCCAGATGCTCGGGGAGACCGCGAGCGGATTCGCCGGCGCCGCCCCGCCGCAGTTGGTGAACGGCGCCAACGATCTGGCCCAATGGCTCGCCGGCCTCGTCAAGCACCAGTTCGGCGTCGAAGTCGCCCCGGACACCATGAAAGACTTCATCAAGCAAGGCGCCCAGGGACCTGCCGGGCCTGATGCACCGGCGCATGCCGGAGCGACATCGACTTGACAACGCCGGGCGGCCAGGCTATGTTATTAGTGGCGGGAGCGAGTCCCGTCACATGGGTCGTCACATAGGGCAAGGACGAAAGGAGGTGGCTATTTGCTGTCACGTTCCACGGTCCTGAACCGGAAGAAGCCGCTGACTCTGTACGGAGTCCTGCAGGTTGACAGGTAATCGCCCAGGGGGAACCAGCCCTCTGGGCGTGGGTCGACCGCAGGCGAGCCCTCCAAGAGCGGAGCCAAGAAACGGCCGGAGAAAGCTCATCCGGCGGCTCCGGGCATACGGCGAACGCCGGAGGGCGGGAGTCCTGGACGCAGAGGAGCCCCGGTACACAACCGGGGCTCGTTGCTTTCCGTTCCTACACCCTCCTACACCCGTCAGCAGTCAGCGCGCCGCGGCCCGGTGCGCCGCATCCCGTGGGCGGCCGAAGAGGGAGGTGGCCAGCGCGACGACGGCCAGCGCCGCCGAGGTCGCGAACACCACCTGGAAGCCGGGCAGCATCACCTCGGGCGGCGCCTCGATCGCCAGCGTCGTGGTACCGGCGGCCGCGGCGAGCACCACCGCCGACCAGGTGAGGCTCGCCACCACCTGCCCGAGCGACTGGCCGAGGTTGCGCGTCAGCGCCTGAAAGCCACCCACGACGCCCAACCGGGAGCGCGGCACCGAGCCAAAGAGGGCGCTGCTGTTGGGCGACTGGAAGAGGCCCACGCCGAAGCCGATGACCAGCAAGCGCGCGGCCGCCGAAAGCGCCGAATCGTGTGCTCCTAGAAACACCAGGCTGCCCAATCCAACCACCTCCACCACGAGGCCGGCCGAAGCGATCAGGCGCGAACCGAACTTGTCCGAGAGCGCGCCGCTGAACGGGGCGGTGACGGCCATCGCCGCCGGAATGGCCGTCAGCAATAGGCCCGTCTGGTCGACCGGCAGCCTGAGCACGAAGATGAAGTAGAACGGCATCAGCAGCATGACCGGCGCCAGGGCGAGGAAGCTCAAGAATGCCGAGGCGGCGGCCGCGGTGAACCCCCGGTTGCGGAACAGCGTGAGGTCGATCGTCGGATGCGGCACGTGGCGCTCGACCCAGACGAACGCCGCCCCGGCACCACCGAACGTCACCAGCGCGGCGAGGGTCGGCAGACTCGTCCAGCCCCACGTCGCGCCCTGGTTGAGCCCCAACAGCAGTCCAACCGCCGCGAAGACGAACAGCGCAGCGCCGGCCGCGTCGAAGCGCTGCCCCTTTGCCACGGGCGACGGACGGAGCAGGTACCAGCCGACCGGCGCGGCCACTGCGCTGATCGGCACGTTGACGTAAAACGCCGACCGCCAGCCGAAGTGCTCGGTGATGAGGCCGCCTATCACCGGCCCGGACAGCAATCCGAGCGAGACGATCGACCCGTTGAGCCCCAGCGCCCGCCCCCGCTCGGTCGCGGGAAACGCCTGTGTCAGGAGCGCGGCGGTATTGGCCTGGATCAGCGCGCTCCCCACGCCCTGGAGTACCCGCGCGGCGATCAGCCAGCCGATCGACGGCGCGAGGCCACACAGCGCCGAAGCGGCGCCGAACAAGGCAAAGCCGCCGATGAACACCTCGCGCCGGCCGGCCATGTCGGCCAGGCGTCCCGCCGGCAGCAGCAGACCGGCGATGCACAGGACGTACCCGAGAATCACCCACTGCGCGAGCACGAGCGACGCCGAGAACTCACGCGTGAGCACGGGGAGCGCGACGTTGACGATCCCGGAATCGAGCGTCGCCATGTACACGCCGGCGCCGACGACGAGCAACACGATCCACTTGTAGTTCCCAGGCGGGGCCGATTCTTCCGCCGGCGGCGTTCCGGCCCGGTGGAGCGCCGACGCCGGGCCTCCACGAGCCGCCGCGCGAGACGACTTATCAATCACAATTGCGACGCTGCCGGTAGGTGTATACGTTTAGGAGTCTTGACGGATCTGCGCCGCGCCATCTGCACCAGGCGTGCCAAGTCGTTGCACGGGAATCCGAGCACGTGGAAGCCGCGCGGCCCATAGTGCCGCTGGAGCTTTTCCAGCGCACCGTGCTGGGGAGTGTGCCCTCAGTACGACGCAGTATTGACGATCATCACCACTTCGCCCCGGTACTCGCCCAGCGTCCGCTGCCTCCCCGCTGCATCCAAAAACGGGATGTCATGCACACTCTTCTCCTTCCGCGCTGCCGCCCGGCGCGTCATGCCGGGTTGACCTGCGCCCGCTCAACCGCGTACGATGGACGCAGTTCGCGAACACCGTTCGTGGGCTGCGGTTGTATTTTCTCAAAGATCGACGAAAAGGAGAGTGCCAGGTGAGCCAAACGGTGATGTCGGTGGGGTTCGCCCCGGCGGCAATCGAGACCAGCGGAAGGCAGCTATCTCGCCGCGCCATGGTTCGGACCAGCAGTGGCGCCGCGGTTACGGCCGCGGCGGCCGCGGTGATCGCTTCTTGTGCCGGGCCAGAATCCGGTGGCCCAGCGAAGGTGGCCGGCAAGCCGGCCACCATCATCTGGGCGGTGCGCGGGGGCGGTACGCCCGAAGGGCGAGAAGCGCTGCTGCAGGAGTACAAACAGGTCCAGCCATTGGCGACGATTGAGCAGTTCGACGCCAGCGGCGGCATTGCGCCTTCGATCGAAAAGCTCGCCGCCGGTCTTGCGTCAGGGTTGCCGATTGACTTCATCAACGGCCACCTTGCCGCGCGACAGTTGATCGAGTCGATCGATCTTGTCCAACCGGTCGACGACCTCGTGAAGCGCGACCGGTTCAACCTCTCCAAGTACAACCAGGCGGCTCTCGAGTCGACCGGCAAATACGACGGTAAGCTGTACACGCTGCCGTACGCCTACGGCGGTGACGTTGCCGCCGTCGCCTATAACAAAACACTGTTTCGACAGGCCGGCGTGAAGGAGCCCTCGTCCGACTGGAGCAAGCCGTGGACGTGGGATGAGTTCCGTGAGGCGATGCGACGGCTCACCAAGTCCGAGGGCAGTACGCTGACCCAGGTCGGCGCGGCCGGATTCGGCTACTGGGTACACACCGCCATCATGCAATGGGGAGCCACGTGGCTCAAACCGGACTACAAGACGGTCGTCTGTGACTCCCAACAGACGATCGACGCCTACGCCAAGTACACCGACCTCCTCTTCAAGGACCGCGTGCTGGCGCAGAGCCCGGGCGCCAGTCTCGGCTCCGGCAACGCCTTCCTCAACGGCAAGGCCGCCGTCGACATGCCGTGCTGCTACGCCGCGCGCTTCGCCAAGAACACGAAGGGGCCCAACATCGAGTGGGCATTCATCACCATGCCAAAGGGAACTGTCTCCTCGCTCGACGTGTCGCCGGTGATCATGGGCCTCGCCAAGTCGTCGAAGCAGCGCAACGAGGCATGGGAGTTCCTCAAGTTCCTCGACGACAAATCGCGCCTCGCCGCCGTCGAAGACCGGATTCCGGCCGTGATCCCAGACATCATGCCGTGGATCAAGCAGAACTTCGCCGAGTGGCCCGATTCGCGCGCTGAAATGCTCGCCGAAGGCATGCGCGTCGCCAAGCCGCTCGAGCCGCTGCGCTACCACCCGCAGTGGCAGCGCATCGTGCAGGAAGTGCTCGACCCGGGCTGGAAAGAGGTGAGAGAGCAAACCAAGACCATGACCGACATGCTTCGCGCCTCCAAGCCACTCATCCAGAATATCGTCGACGAGCACGCCCGGAGCCGGCGCAAGTAACGCCATCAATCACCACCAGCTCACGCGGGAACACCCAAACCGAAGAGGAGATCGGTCCTATTGAAGAGGCCCGGCGAGAAATGTGGTCGAATTTCCCGCGCGAGGACAGTGCATGATCACGGCCATCGCCGACACACACACCGCTCTGTGGCAAATTTCGGCGACCAGCGTCTGTCGCGGAGGGCCAAGCGTCACATCGACGGGGTTCTGCAGCCAATGACCAGGACAGCTTCTGCTGGTCGCCCGTCGTTGGTCATTCGTCTTCCAGCAGTTCGTCCGGCGGCACCTTTACCCTGACCTGGACCGGCCGGCCGTCGCGCTCGACTTCGACCGTCTCTTCGATTGGATAGTCCTCGTCGGTCAGCTCGTCTTCGTGGCGCTCGCAGAACGTCACCAGCGCCTCGATCGCCAGCGCCGCGCGCCCGGCCTCGTCTTCGTTGATGTCGCCGGGCGGTGCGTCGCCACCCATCGCGCCGAACGTCGGCACGACGGTGGTCCGGCGCGGCCAGCCGTTCTTGGCGAGCTGGTCGCGGTACTCCGGGACGACGTCGCTCCGCCGGTCGAAGCTGATCAGTATGGTGCGGTGGCGCAGCGCCTCCAGGATCTCATCTGCTTCTTCGTCATCCGGCGGCGGTAGTGGCGTGCCGGGTGGCCCGACCACCTCCTCTCCCACCTCGACGAACCGCTCGAGGTCGTCGAGCGAGCCGTACAGCGCGATGCCGAGCACTTCTCGATTGGCGCCCAAAACGGAGGCGTAGAGGGGCGGCTCGTCCTGCGGGACGAGCTCGAGCGGCGGATAGTCATGGACGTACTGCCACGGCTTGGCGCGCCAGAGCCGGGCGCATGCTTTGCAGAGCGCCGCGATCGCGGGATCGGGAAGGTCGAGCGTCGGATGTCGCTGCTGCTCGTAGTGCTCGAAGAACGAGCGGAACAGCTCGTCGAATTCGTCGAACGGCTCGGTCAGCTCGAATGCGATGCGTGGGTCGTCGAGCAGGAGGCGTACCTCGCGTGCGAGCGCCTCGTCGAAGAGCACCAGCTTCCCCGGCAGCTCCTCCCGTGGCCCAAACGGTGGTGGTCCCGCTTCGACGAGGGCGTGGACGAGCGTCTGTGCGCGCTCGCCGGGCTTCCCTACCATCATGCCCCAGATCAGGCCCGTATCGGGCTGCGCCCAGATCGCCACGTCGGGGTGGTAGAGACGACCATCGTCGTCGCGCACCTGCATCGGTCCTGTGCGCACGTCGCCGATGAGCGTCAGCGACCGGTTAACCGGCAGACGACTCCGAGATGAATCGGCCGTGCGCCCTTTCTTCCGTGAGGCCATCGCGCCCTCCTCATGCTTAGCATGCTGGATAGGACGCGGTTCGCGCAACCCGGCCCGTTGACCGAACCCGGTGCGCGGTGTGCTATAGTCAACGTGCGAGGCACCCCTCCCCCCGGGGGGAGGGGTGCCCACGAGAGGGAGCCATATGCCATCGGCGCAGGGACGAACGCAGATTGTGAATCGGTTGAAGAGCGTCGACGGCCATCTGCGCGGCGTGATCAAGATGGTCGAAGAAGACGCTTACTGCATCGACGTGATCCAGCAGTTGCGCGCCGTCCAGGCCGCGATCAATAGGGTCAACGCACTGCTCTTGGCCGACCACCTCGACACGTGCGTCACGACCGCGATCCGAAGCGACGAGCCGACCGAGCGCGAGCGTGTCATCGGCGAACTGCTCCGCGTCTTCGAACACGGTGCCGATGCAGCAGGCAGCAGGCAGTAGGCAGCAGGCAGCGGCACGCGACATGAAGACACTCGATCACGCGGCACAGATGAACACCGCGACGGATACGGGCCAGCGCCAGACCGGCGCGAACGGCGCCGCCGAGCGTACAGCAGTCAGCGGCAGCGCCGCGCCGCCGGCGGCCGCCGAGCTTACCTTCCCCGTCACCGGCATGACGTGCGCCTCGTGCGTCCGGCGCATCGAACGCTCGCTCTCCAAGGTCGAAGGCGTTGTCGAGGCCAACGTGAACCTCGCCACCGAGCAGGCGACGGTTCGTTACGATCCCAGCGCCCCGACGCTCGCCGAGGCGCCGCCGATGGCCGTCTTCCGCGCCGCCGTCGAGCGCGCAGGATACGGCGTCCGTGAGACCGAGCCGGCCTCGCCCGCAGCGGGGGCGGCCATGATCGAAAGCTCGGAAGCGCGCGCGGCCGCGGACGAGCGGCGTGAGACCAGGACGGTGTTGGCCAAGACCGGCCTCTCGCTTGGCGTCGCCGCGATCATCATGGGGCTGATGTTTTTGCCGGCTCGCCTGATCGGCGTGCCGGCACTGCCGTGGAGCATGGAGCTGCTCAACTGGCTGTTCTTGGTCCTGGCGACGCCGGTGCAGTTCTGGGCCGGTTGGGATTTCTACCGCGCGACGTGGGCGGCCGCGAAACACGGCGCGACGAATATGAACACGCTCGTCGCCGTCGGCACGAGCGCCGCCTACGTCTACAGCGCCTTCGCCACATTCTTTCCGCAGGTGCTGGCCGGTGCCGGGATCATGCCCGAGACGTACTTCGACAGCTCGACGATCATCGTCGGCTTGATCCTGCTCGGTCGCTACCTCGAGCATCGCGCGCGCGGCCAGACGAGCGCCGCGATCAAGAAGCTGATCGGGCTGCAACCCAAGACGGCCCAGGTGATCCGCAACGGCGAAGAACACGACGTGCCGGTCGAAATGGTACAGATCGAGGACATTGTCCGCGTGCGCCCGGGCGAGAAGATCCCCGTCGACGGCGTCGTGCTCGAGGGCCGCTCGGCGGTCGACGAGAGTATGCTGACCGGCGAAAGCCTGCCGGTAGAGAAGGGGCCGGGCGATCAGGTGATCGGCGCCACGCTCAACGCCACCGGTGCGTTCACGTTCCGCGCGACACGCGTCGGTACCGACACGACGCTCGCGCAGATCGTGAAGCTGGTGCAGGAGGCGCAGGGCTCCAAAGCACCGATCCAGCGCCTCGCCGACCTGATCTCGTCGTACTTCGTACCGGTCGTTCTCGTCGTGTCCGCGTTCACGTTCGGCGTCTGGTACGTTTTCGGTCCGGAGCCGCAAGTCACCTTCGCGCTCACCACCTTCATCGCCGTCCTTATCATCGCCTGCCCGTGCGCGATGGGCCTGGCGACGCCCACCGCCATCATGGTCGGCACCGGCCAGGGCGCCGAGCACGGCATCCTCATCCGCGGCGGCGAGGCGCTCGAGCAGGCGCACAAGGTGCGCGCGATCGTCCTCGACAAGACGGGGACGCTGACGCAGGGCAAACCGGCGCTGACGGACGTCAACTCAGTCCAAAGTCCAAAGTCCAAAGTCCAAAGTAATGGGCCATCCGGCTGGGGACTGGGGACCGGGGACCGGGGACTGCTGCGCCTCGTCGCCGCTGCCGAGCGGAACTCGGAGCATCCGGTGGCGGCGGCGATTGTGGAGGGGGCGCGGGCGCGCGGCGTCGAGCTTGTGGAGGCGGAACGATTCGAGTCGGTGACGGGGCGGGGCGTGGCTGCCGTCGTCGATGGGCATTTCGTGCTCGCGGGCAACCAGGCGCTCCTGGCCGATTACAGCGTCTCACTCGACGGGCTTGAGACGCAGGTAGCGGCGCTCGCACGGGAGGGCAAGACGCCGATCTACGTCGCCGTTGACGGCGCGGCGGCGGGCGTGCTGGCGGTCGCCGATACGCTCAAGCCGACGTCGCCGCAGGCGGTGGCGCAGCTCGAAGCGCTCGGGCTCGAGGTCTGGATGCTCACCGGCGATAACCGGGCGACCGCCGAGGCGATCGCGCGGCAGGCCGGGATCGTACCCGAGCGCGTGCTCGCCGAGGTACTGCCCGATCAGAAGGCGGCGCAGGTCAAGGCGCTCCAAGCGCGCGGCCTGCCGACCGCCATGGTCGGCGACGGCATCAACGACGCGCCGGCGCTGGCGCAGGCCGATCTGGGGATCGCCATCGGCACGGGGACGGATGTCGCCATGGAGGCGTCCGATGTCACGCTCGTCGGCGGCGATCTGCGGGGCGTCGTCGCGGCGATCGCCCTGTCGCGCCGGACGATCGACGTCATCCGCCAGAACCTGTTCTGGGCGTTCGCCTACAACGTCCTGCTCATCCCCGTCGCGATGGGCGCGCTCTACCCGTTTTTTGGCATGCTGCTGAACCCGGGATTGGCGGCCGGCGCGATGGCGCTCTCGAGCGTGTCGGTCGTTACCAACTCGCTCCGGCTCCGTGGCTTCCGGGTGCCGGATGATCCGCGCGATATTACACACCCACCGCTCGGCGCCCGCCTGCGCGAGTGGAGCTATCTCGCCGGAATCGCGGCCATCGCGCTCGCGCTCGGCGCGGCCATCATGTGGTGGTCGGCCGGCCGCGGCCCGGCGGACCAGGGCGAGCAGCAAATGGCGACAACTCAGGCCGATTCAACGCAACACAAAGGAGGCACACAATGAGCAAGGTGGTTCTAGACGTTCCCGAGATCTCGTGCGCGCACTGCTCGCAGGCGATCACGCAGGCGCTGCAGCCGCAGGCAGGCGTCGAGAAGGTACGAGTCGACGTGCCGAGCCGGAAGGTCTATCTCGACTACGACGAGAACACGATCTCCATCGACAAGGTGAAGGCGCTCCTCGCCGAGGAGGAGTATCCCGTCGCCAACATCAGCAACGCCTAAGGGCGAGTGCGGTAGGTCCGTCGCATCGCCGGGGGGAGCCACGGATTTCCGTGGCTCCCCCCGGCGTCTTGATTCTGACTTCTCCAGCCCAGCCATTGCGTGCGGCAGCCGCCGCGCCCTATAATCTAGACGCAATTTGTTGTTGCTATTCATTCGCAATAGGGAGAAGGGAATGGTCGCGAACTTCGCAACACGTACCGCCACCCGTACCGCCACGATCAGCATCAATCTCACCATTCAGGCCGTCGTCTTCCTCGCGATCGCCGGCCTGGTGCTCTGGACGATGCTGTTCACGCCGTACGCCAACGTACACGATGCGCTGCACGCGCTGCGTCACGCGCTCTACATCATCCCGTGCCATTAGGGCAGTAGGCAGTAAGCAGTAGCCGGTGGGCAGTTGGGCGCTGTCTCGACTAGGGCGCGTACGCGCGCTTGGCGGAGGGTCAAGCGCGTGCGCCGGACGCGGCTTGTAGGCGTGTGCAGCGCCGGCTGACGCACCGGCTCAGAAGAGAAGAATTACGGAAGTGGAGGACCGATGATGCGTCCTATGGGATTCGTGCGCCTGCCGCTCGTGCTGGGCGTGGCGCTGTTGCTGCTGTTGATAGGCAGCGTGGTTGCGTTCGGTCAGGGCGCAGCCGGAGCCGGCGGCACGATCACGCTGTCGACCAGGCCGGAGGCACACGAGATCGTGCCCGACGAGGTGGAGGCGCCGACGAGGTTCATTGTCGAGGCTCGCGGGCCACAGGGACCGCTGCGCAATGCGTACATCGACGTCGAGATGACCGCGCCGACCAGCGGCGCACTC
This sequence comes from Chloroflexota bacterium, assembly GCA_016199265.1. Taxonomy (GTDB): domain Bacteria; phylum Chloroflexota; class UBA11872; order UBA12225; family UBA12225; genus JACQGX01. The sequence continues at coordinate 23,884 of JACQGX010000284.1, forward strand.
GCATCGACCGATATTCCGGCGATCGAGAGCACGACGCTGATGAAGAGTCGCTTCGGCGCACCCGACGGCCGGCTCGAGTTCGATTACGTGGTGCCGATCCGCGGTACGTACAAGGTGAAGGTGCAGGCAATCCCGGCGCCGGGTGCGACATTCCAGCCGATCGCCAAGGAATTCGATCTGATGGTCAGCGAGCGGCAATCGGAGGTCGTCAACTTCTACGCATTGATTGCCGGACTGTTCGTGGTCGGCTTGGCGGCCGGCGCCGTGCTCGGCTACGCCAACCGGGGAAGCCGCGCCGCCGTCTAGCGTGAGGAGAAACGTGCAATGAAACGGAACCCACTTGCCTGGGCGATTGCCGGTGTTGCGGCGATCGCCGCCATCGCCCTCCTCGTCGTCGCCGTGATCGGCGAGGGCGAGCGTTACGGCGGCCACGGCGAAGAAGAGCATGCGCCGCAGGCGGCCCCGCAGCGCGAAGTGACGAATGGCGGGTACAAGCTGTCGATCACTCTTACACCCGACGCCGGTAAAGTCGGCGAGGTCGTCACCATCGTCGGCCGGGTCGCCGACGCCAGCGGGAACATGGTGCGCAACGTGCGCTTCGAGCTCACCAGCCACCACCTCGAGGACGATGTCGAGGTGTTCAAGACCACGTTCGTCGCACCGGACGGCGTGTTCAATTGGGGCAACCAGTTCTGGGATGGCACAGAGCACGAGATTCGCATCACCGCCAGCCCCGGGCCCGAAGCGTCGGCCCAATTCGCGCCGCTGACGCTCCGGCGCATCGTCGAGGTCGAGGCGGTGCCACCGTCGGTCGGCGTACAGGTGCGCGCGATGTTGTGGCTCCTGTTACCGGTCGCGCTCGGTCTCGCCGCCGGCATACCGCTCGGGCTGCGGGCACCGCGCCGGGCGACCACGTTCGAGCGCACTCCGGCAGCGGCACACGCGTAATAGCTCCCACCGCGCGACGGCTTGGCCGTCCGGTTTCCCTGGTATTGGGCGAAAGGCAGAGGGGAATGCTGCATTCGACCTGCGCCTTTCGCCCTTCGTCATGTTCCTGCAGTGATTAGTCAGACACCCACAGCATCGCACTCGCCCGCCGCTTCTCCGACCGCTTCAGGCGCCCGCGGCCTCCGGGCCCAACTTGCCCGCACGTACGTTGCGGCGCTCGGCCGGATGGACAACCCAAGTCTCCTGCCGCTCGCACTCGCCCAAGCCGGCTCGCTCGTACCCGATGGCCCGAACGGCTTGGCGCTGCTGCACGAGTTTGCCGGCCGTCCGGAATGGCCGGCGCGCTACCTCGCCGCGCGGCAGCTCGGCGAGCGTGGCGCCGCTGCCGGCGCCGAAGCGCAGGCGGCCGCCTGGCCGGTGCTTCTGTATTTGGCGGCCGATACGGAACGATGGGTGGCCGAAGGCGCGGCCTGGGGCCTCGGCGCGCTCCTCCGCGCTGATCCAGAACGGTGGGGGCCGGCCTTTCTGGCGGGGTTTGGGGGAGAGGCGACGGCGGCTGCGGTACGACGCGCGTTGCTCTTCGGCGTTGTGCCGGCGTTGCGGGAGGGCCCTGACGGTGCGCGGCGCATCGCACTCGAGGTGATCGATTGGGCGGCGGGCGATCAATCGAGCGCGACGCGGCAGCTCGGCTCGTTGATTGTCGGACGCGAAGCGGCGGAGCACGCGCCGGACACAGCGCTCGATCTGGTGGAGAGATGGGCGTCGTCCGGCGATCCCGCCCGCCAATGGCAGGCCGCGCGCGCGCTGACGGCGAGCCTGCGCGCGATCGACGAGCAGCGAGCGGCCGCGATCGTGACCCACCTCGAAGCCTCTCCCGATCCCGCCGTGCGCAACGCGCTGCGCGGTGCCCTGAGGGAGGGGACCGAGGACGAAGACGAGGTGGTCGGGCACGGACCGCAACACAACAGAACGGGCGGAACAGGGGACATGGCCGTATCACACGGGGCCTTGGCACCGGCCTCCACCACCGCTAGGCCCGCGCCCGCCGAATACACGACCAACCGCGCCCCCACCGTTCCCGTGGCACCCACGCCTGACGGCGCCGCCTCCGCCGTATCTCCGTCCCCCGGACCCTGGCAGACGACGGCCGACATTCCGGTCAGCGACGACTTGATCGACCAGGTCATCGGGCAGGACCGCGCGGTCGAGATCGTGCGTCTCGCCGCGCGGCAGCGGCGCTTCGTCCTGATGGTCGGCGAGCCGGGTACGGGCAAGAGCATGCTCGCTGCAGCGATGGCCGAGATGATGGGCGCCGACGATCTCGAGGACGTACTGGTGCTGCCCAATCCGGAGAGCCGGATTACGCCGCAAGTGGAGGTCACGCCGGCGGCGCAGGGTGAGCAGGCCGTGCGGGAGGCGAAGAAACGGCGCGGCGAAGCCGAGACGGCGATTACGTTTCTGTTCTGGGCCGCGTCGATCGCGACGACGCTCATTGCCGGCTGGTACGCGCTGGCGACCAGGAGCGCCGTACCGGGAATCGCCGCGGCGGTCGTGGTCGCAGTGCTGTGGGGCGTGCGCCGCATGTTCCGCGCGCCGGCGCGTCACCCGGTGCCGAAGCTGCTCGTGAACAACGCTCGGGCCGTCGAGTCCAACCGGGCGCCGCTCGTCGACGCCACGGGGTTCCACGCCGGCGCGCTGCTCGGCGACGTCCGGCACGACCCGTTCCAATCGGGCGGCTACGAGACGCCGCCGCACGAGCTCGTCGAGCCAGGCGCGATTCACCTGGCGCATCGAGGGGTGCTCTTTATCGACGAGGTTTCGACGCTCTCGATCGAGTCGCAGCAATCGCTGCTGACCGCGATCCAGGAAAAGCGGTTCCCGATTTCGGGCCGCACGCTCGGCTCCTCGGGCACGATGATCCGGTCCGCGCCCACGCCGTGCGATTTCCTGCTCATCCTTGCGGGGAACATGGAGGATGTGCAGAAGATGCATCCTGCGCTGCGCTCGCGCGTCCGCGGCTACGGCTACGAGATCTATGTGAACGAGGACATGCCGGACAGCGAGGAGAACCGGGCCAAGCTGGCACGCTTCTGCGCACAAGAGGTGCGGAAAGACCGCAAGATCCCGCACCTCAGCCGGGCAGCGGTCGACGCGGTGATCGACGAGGCGCGCATTCGCGCCGGAACCAGGGACCGGTTGACGACCCGCCTGCGCGAGCTAGGCGGGCTCATCCGTGCCGCCGGCGACCTCGCCGTGCAAGAGGGCGCACCGCTCATTGAACCGCGCCACGTCATCGCCGCCCGCCAGAACACCCGGACGCTGGAAGAGCAAATGGAGGCGAGGAAGTCTACTTCGCCACGTCTTCCAGCTCCGGCAGTAGCACCACGCTCTCCTGCTCGTTCGGATCGGTCCGCGCGAGGATGGCGGTACACGGCTCGGTTTGGCTCAGGTTGATTGGGACGTGCGGTACGCCCGCCGGGATGTACAGGAATTCGCCGCTGCGTACCACCAGCCGCTCGCGCAGCCCTTCCCCGTAGAGCATTTCTGCTTCGCCGCTCAGGACGTAGACGGTCGTTTCGTGGTCCTGATGCAGGTGCGTCCGCGCGCGGGCGCCCGGCGGAATCGTCAGAAGGTGCATGCAGATGGCCTTCGACCCGGCGTTCTGCGCCGAAATACCCTCAAAGTAGGAGAGCTGCTGCTTGCCCGCGTAGGTCTGCCCCTGCCCGGCACGGATCACCACACAACCGGTCTCCCGACCACCCACTGTTTGCTCGGTCACCATTGAGACACCTCCGCCCTCCGGCGGCACCGCATGGCACCGCCGGGTGAAGGGCCGCTACCGCAAGAATCGTGCCTGCGCGCAGTCTCACCCCGTCTTACCGGGCCATCGCAACGACCCGGTACACCGTTCCATCGCCCAGGCCGGTGACGTAGAGCTCGCCGGCTTCGTCTTCGCCGAACGAGCTGATCTGGACATCGGTGTCGAGTAGCTCGGTCTGGACCCACTTGCCGGCCGGATCGCGGTGGAGCGACCAGATGCGGCCGCTGCAGTAGTCGCCGAAGAGGTAGGCGCCGACGAGCAAGGGAGACTGCCGGCCGCGGTAAACGTAGCCGCCGGTGATCGAACACCCCAGGCTGTGGGCGTACTCGCCGATAGGCTGGACAAACCCATCGCGATCGCAGGTGCTGTTGGCCGGATAGCAGTGCAGCCCTTCTGTGCGGGGCCAGCCGAAATTCAGTCCACCCGGCGTGCCGGCGGCGACGAAGTTGACTTCTTCGTACATGTTCTGACCGACGTCGGCAATATACAGATCGCCCGTTGCCCGGTCGAAGGTGTAGCGCCAGGGGTTGCGCAGGCCGGTGAACCAGATTTCCGGACGCGCCGTCGCAACGCCTGCGAATGGGTTATCTGGTGGGATGGCATACGCGTTCCCGCGTTCCGCTCGGTCGACGTCGAGGCGCAGCATCTTGCCCAGGAGCGCCTGGCCGTTCTGCGCGTTGCGGAACTGGTCGCCGGCGCCGCCGCCGTCGCCGGTGCCGATGTAGAGGTAGCCGTCCGGACCGAAAACAAGATTGCCGCCGTTGTGATTCGCCGCCGGCTGCGGGATGCGTAACACGATCTGTGCAGTCGAGGGGTCGGCGATGTCCCGTGTACCGCCCGACGCGCGTGCCGTGTAGCGCGCGACGACGGTATTGCCGGCGCTGTCGGTGTAGTTGACGTACAGGTACCCGTTCTGCGCGTATCTGGGATGGAACGCTAGCCCGAGCAGTCCTTGCTCGCTGCCGCTCGAGCGGACCAGCGGCTGAATATCGAGCAGCGGCGCCGGTAGAATGGCACCGCCGTCGATCACTCGGATGATGCCACGCTTCTCGGCGACGTAGGCACGGCCGCTGCCATCGGCCGCATGCGTCAACTGGAGCGGGCCCGCGAGGCCGCGCACGAGCGGCTCGAGGCGCAGCGCGACTCTGGTTGGGTCGAAGGCAGCCAAGACGGGCACGGTCGCAATTGCCGTCGTGCCCGGTGTGCCGGCGTCAGCCTCCCAGGGAAAACGCTCGGTATTGAGACGGGACTGGACGCCGCCGGGGCCGTCGATCCACGTCCGGTCTCCGTCGGTAAATGCCGTCCAATTGTCCGCCTTGCGGTAGACGGCGAGCCCATTGGCCGTCTGCTGGACGGAGTCGCCACTCGGCGCGGGGACCTCATTTTCGACGCACTCTCCCATGATGCGAGGAATCTGCTGGTAGAGCGCCCGGAAGCCGAGGACGTACTGGCATCCCTGGGTCTGTGCCGCCGCCGAGCGCGACGGTTCTCCTGTGGCCAGGGTACCGAGCACCACTGCGCCGGCCAGCGCCGCCGGAATCAATCTTTGGACCGCCGAGACAGGAAACCGGAAAAGGAAGAGGCATCGCCTGAGTCGCACGACTCTGAAACGGTGGCGGCGCCGCTACCGGTACCACTCGCGGCCGCGTCTACTACCGACGCTTCAACCGCCGCACGTCGTCCTGCGCCTCGGCCGCGATATTGTGCCGCTCGCCGGCATCGGTCTGGTGATCGAACAGCAACGCGCCGTCCTGCTGGTGTTCGACCAGCTTGTAGCGGCCGTCGAAGACCATCCGCCAGCGATCGAGCGCCGAGGTAACGCACTCGCGATGGCTCTCCGCCCTGCCGGACAGCACCGGCACGAGCGAACGGCTGTCCATCTCCGGCAGCGGCTCGAGGCCCGCAAGCTCTAGAAAGGTGGCCGTCAGATCGTGCAGTAACACAAGCGCGGCGCTCACGACCCCCGCTCGCACGCCCGGCCCGGCGACGATCAGCGGCACACCGACCGACGGCTGGTAGTAGGTGCTCTTGGCCCAGCGGTTGTGCTCTCCCAGCATCTCGCCGTGATCGCTGCTGTAGACGATTACCGTGCGGTCGAGCTCGCCCCGCACCTCGACCAGTTCGAGGTAGCGTCCGATGTGGTCGTCGATGTTCTCCAGCATCGCGGCGTAGTTCTGCCGGATTCGGCGGTGCGTCGCGGCGTCGAGCTGGTCGTTGGTCTCGGGCGGTGGGAGCTCGATGCCCTCCCAGCGGCGCTGCATCGATTCGGTCACGTCCATCGGGTTGTGCGGCCCGGTGAAGTTGACCACCAGGTGCCATGGCCGTCCGGCTGGGAAACGCTCGAGCAGGCGGAGACCGTTTTCGGCGATCCAGTTGTCGCAGTAGGCGTCGTCGGGCAGCGGCGTCGGATGCGTCGCGGCGTAGCCCTTGCGACCACGGAAATCGTCGACGTGAAGCTGTGCCAAGCCACGCGCGTGCAGGTGCGCCATGTACGGCCCTTTCGGCTCGAGCGCACCGCTCCGCACGGCGTCCATCTTGCCCTCGTTGTCGATTCCCTCGGTAAACCCCCACTCGGGCAGGCAAGCGTCGCCACTTAGTCCC
>JACQGX010000044.1 GCA_016199265.1 Chloroflexota bacterium
AGAGGGCGCTTCAGCGTCCTTTGTTGACGTAGCCGGTGGGCTTTAGCCCCCGGCGGTCTCGGCCCGTAGACGACGTTACTCACTTCGGGACAGTCTCAGCGTGCGAGCGGCCGTTCCTCGCCCCGGCGGCACTTAACCTGCGCGTGCCACAAGCCCGGCGTGCGGTGGCTGATCGTCAACGGCCTGTGGTACCTCGCCTGCCTCCCCGGTGCCATTGCCTTTCGCCGGGCGCTGCGCGACGTGCCGGGCACCCAGGAGCGCCTCCTGCTTCGCCTCCTGACCCGCGAGCCCGTGCAGCTCCTCGAGCCGACCAGCGGCTCGACGGCGGCGACCAAGCACATTCCGTACACCGCCTCGCTCAAGGCCGGCTTCCAGCGCGCCGTCGCCCCGTGGATCGCCGACCTCTACGGGCATCATCCGGCGCTCTTCCTGGGCCAGTCGTACTGGTCGGTCTCGCCGGTCACCCGGCGCAACGTCTACACCGCGGGCGGCATCCCCATCGGCTTCGAAGACGACGCCGAGTATCTCAGCCCGATCCAGCGCTCCCTCGTTCGGTCGATTGCGGCTGTGCCGCCGCTCGTGCGGCTGATCGACGATGTCGAGAGCTTCTGCTACGTCAACCTGCTCTTTCTCCTGCGCAGTCGCGCGCTCGCCATCATCTCCGTCTGGAGCTCCACCTTCCTCACGCTCTTGCTCGAGCGGCTCCCCAAGTGGTGGCCGCAGCTCGCCGCCGACGTCGCTGCCGGCACGCTCTCGCCGCCACACCCTCTCGCCCCCGATCTCCATGCCAGGTTGAGCGGACTCCTCCGGCCCGATCCGTCGCGCGCGACCGAAATCCGCGCCGCCTTCGAGGCGGGCGGCGATCTCGCTGCCATCCACGCCCGCCTGTGGCCGCACCTGCGCATCATCAGTCGGCAACCGACCATCCTGCTTCGCGCCCCACTGACACCCTTCGCCCCCCACTGTCATCCTGAGCGCTCCCCTTGTCATCCTGAACGAAGTGAAGGATCTCAGGGCCGCGGTTGGGATCCTTCACTATCGCTCAGGATGACAAGGGCGGCGCTCAGGATGACAAGGGGAGCGCTCAGGGGGAGCGCTTAGGATGACAAGGGCAGCCCTGTTCAGAAGAGAATGCGGACCGCGCCGCCCGCCTCACTCGTCGTCGCTGCCGGTAGCTCAATCCTCTGCGGCTGCGCCTGCGGCGCCAGCCGCAGCTCACCACGCGCATCGCACACAAACGTGTACGGCGGCACGACGATCGAACTCCCCCTCTCCCCTTGTGGGAGAGGGGGTTGGGGGGTGAGGGGATCCACCGGCGCCCGCCAGTACATCGTCGCGCTCAGCCCATCGCGCCGCGTCACCATCACGCGATTCACACCCTCATGCTCCGCGGCCCGCTCGAACCGCACTTCTTCCAGGTCGTTCAACAGCCGCTGCACAAAGCGGAACGCGCCCAGCGCCGGTCTGGACCGGTCATAGATGCCGCTGACTAACCCGCGCCGCCACTGTTGCTCGGCGTCGAAGTCGACCGCGCAGAAGACCTGCGCGCCGTCGGCCACCGCCGCCGCCGTCGCCAGGTGCTGCGCCACCGCATCGGCCTGCTCGGCCTCCGTCATCCACCCGTGAGCGCGCAGCTCGGCCAGCCGGTTGGGGTGCTCGTCCGGCTCCCACGCCGGTTGCCGCGCCAGTCTGTCCTCCTCCCACCGGTCGACCACCCCTTGCCGGATGCCAAGCTCTTCGACAAACAGTGCAACGCGCAGGCCATAGTCGGCCAGCAGCTCGCGATACCCGGCAACCCGATCGGGCAGCCCCTCCACGTTGTCATAGTAGTGAAGGCCGGCGATGTCTGGCGGAGGCAAGCCGCGCCGGCGCAGCGCCGCCAACACCAGGCGAAGGAACGCCGTTCGCGACCTCGGCTGTCCGTAGTACGCCTCGCCGTAGAGCTGCACGCGCGTTTCCGCCGATTCCCGCTTGATCGCGGCGTACATCACCTCGTAGCGGTCGAGGTATCGTTCGATCTCTGCCGCGATGTCGATGCCCGGCTGCTCGACCGCATTCAGTTCGTTGCCGATGATCACCACGTTGGGCTTACCCCGACGCACCACGCGCGCCGCGTGCGCCGCGTGCTGCTCGTTCGTGAACCGCGGCCAGAGCTCCACCACCGCTTTGAACGGCACTCCCAGATGATGCAGCCGTTCCATCCACCAGCCGTCGGGGAATCGATCCTGGCGCCAACCATCGTCGCCCAGACGGATCAGGTTCGCCGGTATCCGCACGCGCAGCAGCCCGCTGCGCACGAACTGGTGTGCGGACCCGACGCGCGCGAAGATGTGATGCGCCTGCACCAACCCCAAGCGGTGATTGGGGCCGCCCGCCATCATCTGCTCGATCAGGAGGCGCCAGGCGAGGTCGGCCGACGGTGCCACGGCTTCTGTGCCTCCCGGCGCTCTGCTACTCGCGGGCGTTTTTGTCGTGCTGCCGGCAATCCACCCACGTCGCAGACGATCCGCCAGCCGCGCGGCTGGAAGCGCGGCCGCCATCGCGGCCAACACCGTCACCAGCGCCGATCGCCGCCGCACCCTCACGTCAGTTGCCAGTGATCAACATGAGCTCTACGCTATGATATACGCCTTCTCACCACCCTTCCGGTTTTCCGCAGTACTTATCACCCTGCCTACTGCACTGGCCCACTCGCCATCTTCTCCCTCGCCCCTCATCCTCTCCGCGTCTCCGTGGTGAGTCCCCTCACTCAGCCGCCAGCCGCGCCACCGCCTCCTCGTCCAGTTCCACGCCCAGCCCCGGCCCATGCGGCACCGCGAGGTACCCATTCTCCGGCGCCGGCAGCCCGCGCAGAATCGACGTGCGTGAGCGGCTCGCCGCCACGTTGAACTCCTGCGCGTAGCGGCACGCCGGCGTGCTCGCCCAGAAGTGTAGATGCGCCGCCAACCCGATACCCACCGAGGTGGTATGTGTCGTCACGTACCGGCCGAAGGCATCGGCCAGCGCGGCGATCTTCTTCCCTTCGGAGATGCCGCCGCATTTCGTCACGTCCGGCTGCACGATGTCCGCTGCGCCTCGCACCAGCAGTTCCTTGAAGTCGTAGCGCGTGTGGTGCTGCTCGCCCACCGCCACCGGAATGTCGAGCGCCGCCGCTATCTGCGCCATGCCGTCGACGTCGGTGAACGGAATCGGTTCCTCAAAGTGATGCACTCGGTACCGTTCCAGCTCGCGCCCGACCCGAATCGCCGTATGCACGCTGTACCCCGAGTTCGCGTCCACCAGCAGCTCGGCCTTGGGCCCGATCGCCTCGCGCACCGCGCGCACCAGCGTCACGTCGGCGTCGGCGTCGCCCGAATCGAAGCCGTAGCGCGCCCCGATCTTGATCTTCACGCCGCTAAAGCCGCCCAGCATCGCCTCGGCGGCGCGCGCGGCGTACTCTTCCGGCGAGAGATCGCGACTCATGTAGCTCGCGTACACCCGCACCCGGTCGCGATACAGACCGCCCAGCAGCCGGTACACCGGCACGCCCATCGCCTTGCCCGCCAGGTCGTGCAGCGCGATGTCGATCCCCGAGATGGCGATGCTCGTGCTCTGTCCGCGCATCTTGTACGTCGAGACGTACATCTTCTCCCAGCACGCCTCGAGGTCGAGCGCGTTCATCCCGATCAGCAGCGGCCGGAGCTGCTGTTCCACCGTCGTCTTCGTCACGTGCCCGTTCATCGGGCTCGCCTCGCCGATCCCCACCAACCCATCCTCACCCCATACCCGGACTAACGGATACCCCCGCCCCGTCCCGTACGCGCCGCCCAACAACGTACACGTCACATCCCGAATACGCATGTTTTCTCCTACTTTCCTCCTGTCGATCAGATGCACTATAAAGCACGTAGACGCAGAGAGCGTCTGCGCGCGAGGGTCTGCGCCGAATTCCACAGTCCCTTCAGTTCCTTCAGCCGAATCTCATCCCAATTGGATGTGCGGTCCCATGCATACATCAGTCACGGCTCACGCTGCCCTCAGCGCTGGGTGCTATCGTGGATGCCATGTGACCTGAGCGGTCTTCGGCGCTGTCGTGCTCGAGCGTGACGGCACCAGATGCATCGGGATGCAGCAGAAAGGAGGAGGCAATGGGCCTTGGGAAGTTGAACGTCTTCGTCAGCCAACTGGACGACGGCTGCAAGATCGATAGCCGGACGTGGTTCGTCACGATCTACGACTGCGACGGCCGCGTCCTGGAATGGTGTGGCCGCCGCTACGCGGTCATTCCGGCGCGCTGCGGCCACTTGGAGGTGGAGGTCCCTCCCGGATGCTACACGTTGCTGGCGGTGTGGAGTTTTGGGACCACCCCGGCGGGCACGATCTTCGGCAACCACTTCACGGATCACGCGGTGGCGCAGGTGTGCTGCGACCAGACGACGTGTGTCACCCTCTATACGCCGAGCGCCCATCGCTGCGGCATCCTGTTCGACGTAGCGCTGCGCGTGCTAGAGCAGCGCCGGGAGGGTGGGCCTCCTCCCGAGGTCGTCCAGCGCGCCCGGGAAGGAATCAGGGAGGTCCTCAATTTCCTACCCCGGCCCGCGCGTCCGCTCGAGCTGGGGCACCTCGACGAGCTCCTTGGCGCGCTTGAAAAGCCGCCTCCTGAGCGAGAGCCACGGCGCGAGGACCGCAGCGACCCGTAGATCCTGCTATGGGTCAGAACGCGGCTCGCCGCGCGCCCGGTGAGCCGCGTTCGCGAGCGAGTCCTCGAAGATCACGGTGGACCTGCGCGGGCTCAGGGAAGTCGTGTGACGCTCCATTACGTATTTCAGCGGCCTAACGAGCCCGAACGTAGATAGTGCCGCGCATGCCGTAGGCTTCGTGGCCGGGCAAGTGACAGAGGTAGGCATACTCGCCGGGCCGGTCGAAAGTGACCGTCGTGCGGCGCGTGGATAGGGCGGGTACGGTGACCTCGGTAGGCCGGCCTTCGTGGACGGGTTCGGTGCCCAAGCGGTGCGCCGCGTGCACTTCGGGCGAGCCGACGATCCACTCGTGGTCGATGGGGTCGTCGTTGCGCAGCGTGAGCGTGACGGGCACGCCGGCGGGAACGGTCACTGCCGCCGGGGTGAATCGCGAGTACCGGAACGTGATTGTCGGGCGGTTGTCGCTACCTGGGGCCAGTGCGCAGCCGGTCAGCGCCACCAGGGCCGCCAGCATGGCGAGCAATCCTATTGCGCCCGCCGCTGGCGCGGACCTACCCGCGGTCCACCGGGGTGTAAGCATTGCTCAGATCCTCCTTACAGCCTGCATCGCACCTGCGCCTCACCCGGCCGTTACCCGTCGGGGGTAGATCTGCCCTTCCTCATCGCCCGCAACCCGACGCCGATCACCACCACGAGGCCGGCGCCGGCGGCGAATGCCGCGGCCGGTCCCACCCAAGCGGGCCGGTGAGATCCCATTGGCCACACCGGCCATGCGGTGAGCACACGGAACAGCGCGGGCGTGGGGGCCGGCAGTTCCAGGCCTGCCGCGACGCGCGACGGCCGGTTCTGGCCGCTCACGTCGACGGCCAGGTCATAGCGCACGTCGGCCGCCGCGCTGTCGACGCGGAGCTTGGTGAGCCAGGCAGACTGTGGCACCCACTGCATGCCGGCATCGGCGCGCAGGTCGGCCAAGAGCCGCGGCGAGGCCGGTGTGCTGTGCGCGAGGGTCAGACCCTGGCGCGGCCCGGGCAGCAGCGCGGGCGCCCGATCGGTCAGCAGGAACACGTCGGCCTCGACGCGATCGCCCGGTTGCTTGCCGAGCGCGAGAATACGCAGCGGCACCCATGGGTTCGACGTGGGGATGGTAAGGTGAACCGGTGTGCCGTCGCCAGTCCGCTGGCCTCGCCGGGCAGCGGCGTCGCCGTCGAAGACGGCCGCCAGAAAGATCGGGCTGCGCTGAGCGTAGAAGTCGAGCACCTCGGGCGCATCGGGAGACAGCCGGAACCCGTGTTCCCGCGCCCACGTGGCCACCGCGGCCGCACCGCCTTTGAGCACGGTGAGATCCAAGGCGTCGACACGCGTTTGCAGCAAGACCTGCGCCGAATCGGCGGACGCGGCGAGCGCCGCGCTGCGCGCCGCGAGCGGCCGGACGGGCTCGGTTTCCCGCACGAGGCGCTGCAGCGTCCAGGCGCCGCCGCGCTCGATGCTGGTAGGGACGTCAGGCAGCGGAATGAGGGTGCCGAACTGGCCGCCGCCGCCCAGAAACTGAAAGGCGGTGACGTAGTGCTCGACGCCGTTGTGGTAGGTGGCGAGGGTGGTGGTGCGCCCTAAGTTGACGGCGCCGTTGGAGCCGATCAGCCCGGCGCAGGCGGCCGCGGTGTGCGGGAGGCCGAGCGCCGAAACCGAGAGCAGGGTGATGGCGGCAACGAACGTGGTAAAGCGGATGGCGAATGGTCGCATGGTCTGTCCTCCTCGCGGGCAAAGTACCCGTTGTGGAGAAAGACGCCGCGATCAGGAGAATAGTTCCCGGTCCCAGCCACCGGCAGTCGACGAGCGGATCGATCCTGCGTTTCGCTCGGGCGGCTGGGGGATATTCCAGGAGAGTACCGATCGGCTCAGGCGGACACGCCGGCGGTCACGCTCGTGCGTTCGACCACCCGCCGGTAGTAGGTGGCGTAGGTCATCGGCGCCAGGCCGAGCGCGCGGGCGCGCCGCAGCAGCGATTCGGTGATGGCCATCTCGGGATCGTCGCGCGTGCTGCTGTGGTCGTGCGTACAGTAGGAAAACGTCAGGCCTTCGGCCGCCGCGCGCTCCATGTAGGGGTATTCGACGGCCAGGAACCCGTCGTGGTTGGTCCAGCCGACCGACTTGCGCAGCGAGATGTCCTGCCAGCCGTGCAGCGGCACTTCCAGCAGCTCGGGGAAGCCCTGCAGCCGGTACCAGAACGGCTGGACCTCCAGCGGCACCGGTTGCCAGTCGCGCTCGTCGCGCCCCCACGTGCGCGTAAAGCGGATCCCCTCGTCCCACAAGATCTCCAGCAGGTCCGGTCGGTCGACCAGGCCCCGGTAGTAGGCGTACGGGCCCGTGAGGCCGGTGCACGTGACGCCGAACTCGTCGCGCAGCAGCGCCGACGTGCGCCGCACCTCCTCGCGGATCTGCTCGAGCGTGCCGGCGCGGAAGAATCGCACGCCGTCGATCGGATCTTCGATGCACACCGACTTGAGCAGGACGTGGTTGAAGGTGTGCTGCTGGAAGTCGAACAACGGGTGCGACGCCAGCGGGCGCAGCGCCTCGCGGCTGAGGTCGATCGTCCGCCCGACCAAGAAGAACGTCGCCGGTACGTCCGTCGCCTCGTGGATCGCGACGGCGCGGCGCAGGAATGCCTGCGTCACCGCCGGATTGCGCGATTCGACGTCGTAACCGATCAGGAATGTGCCCTGCTCCGAAGCAGGCGGCGCCGCCCGCTCAACCTCGTAAACGCTCGTGCTCATGTGCTTCTCCGCCCTAATAGTAGACGACGGCCTCACCATTTCTCGATCACCTCTTTCACCGCCAGCAGTCCGGCATGGCGCCGATCGCTCGCTGCGCGGCGGGTTCAAGCTGCGGACGACTTGGCTGAACTGCGCCGCGGCGTCGCCGCCGGCGCAATTGCGGCCCCAAGGCCCTCGAGCGTGACCTGCTGGAGCACCGACGGGTCGCCGAACCGCTGCGTGGCGTCGAGGATCTCCAAGCCGACGAGCTGCCCCTGGGCATCGTATTCGGCCGTGATCCCTTCGGCAAGCTCGGCGGTCGTGACCGTCGTCTCGCGAAAGATGATGCTCAGCGCATCGACTTCTTGGTCATAGCGGATTCGCATCGTTTACCTCATGAGTAGCGTTCAGAAGAAGTAGGTGTAAACCGTGACGACCACGATCTCGCCGGGTTCGTCCACGAAAATGGGGCGGACTCGCTTGGTGGCGTAACGAACCCCATTCCACACCTGGTGGTAGGGAAAGTCTTTGGTCGTTTCAAGGCGCCCACCGCGGGCAGGCTGCCACGGGCGAGTACGGATGGCATCGACGACTTCCTATTCACCTTCACGGCATCGTTAACGTTAGGCGCGTAGAAGAACATCACTCAAAGCTCGACGACCTTCGCCATCGCTCGGTCGACGTCGCTGTAGAAGATGATGTCGAGTTTTTCGATCACGTCCTCGGGGAGACTCGAGAACTGCGTGCGGTTCGCGGTGGGAAGCAACACGCGGAACGCGCCGTTATCGAGCGCCAACTGGAGGATCTCGGTAATAGAGGGAAGCGCTTTGACGTTGCCCTGGATAGTCAGGTCCCCCAGCACCACCGTCCCCGCCTGAACGCGTCGCTGGCTGGTCGCCGAAAGCATCGCCGCCAGAAAGGCCACGCCGCAGGTGCACTCAGCACGCCCTCCCGAGATATCGATCGCTTCTGCCACCAGGTCCTTCTGCGCCAGCGCCGGAGCCAGCCCCATGCGCTCCTTCACGGATTGAAGATAGGTCCACGCCCGATTGAGCGACTCCTTGAGCCCGGTCTCCAGTCCAGCCGGCGTCCGCAGCCTCCCTGTACCCGGCGTAAGAGTGACTTCCAGCCGGTACAGCGCCAGCCGGCCCTGGTCGTCGACGGCGCCGGTGTAGACGGTACCGGGCGGGAGCGGGTCCTGCGAGATGGCGCCCGTACCGCCCTGCTCGGGCACGCCCACCGTACGCTCCACCTCGCCGGCCAAATCGATGTACGAGAAGCTGGTCTTGTAGAACTCAAACGACCCGCGCTTCTTCAACTGCTCCTTGACGCGCCGGCGCGTCTCCAGGGCCAACTCGAGGTACTCCTGCACCTCTTCCTTTCCGAACGTGCCGTCTGGATGCAGGATCTTGAGCAACCCGCTGACCGTCTTGCGCACCGCCGTGGCGTCTCGCCCCTCGACGTGCGAGCCAAAGCGGAAGTACCGGTCGACCACGTCGTACCGGTTTTGCCGCCGCAGTGCGCGGAAGGCCTCGGCCAGATAGTCGGTCACGAACCCGTAGTGGGTGGTGAGGATGTCCTTGGAGTTCTTCGGGACTTCCCAGCCCGGCAGGTAGAAGTGGAGACGGTCGATGACGGCCAGATCGAACTCCTTCGGCAGCGGCTGGAAGAGGTCCATGCCGGCGTTTTGTACCAGCGTCTCGACGCTTTGGTGCAGGTTGCCGACGAAGGCAAACGACGCATCGGCCAGCACCTGGGTTACGCCACGACTGAAGCGGCCGTTGGCCATGTAGTCCTTCATGATCTGGATGGTGTCGGGGTCGGTCACCCGCATCCCAGCCACCTCGTCGAAGGCCACCACGTCCCAATGCCCTACCAATCCCACCTGGCGGCGCGCATTGTTGTAGAACAGGTTTGCGCTGCTCGCCTTTCCGCCGGAGATCAGGATGCCGTACGGCGACATCTCGCTGAAGACGTAGCTCTTGCCCGTTCCTCGCGGTCCCAACTCGATGAAGTTGAAGTTCTTCTCCACGAACGGGAGAAACCGCGCCAGCAGGAGTAGCTTCAGCCGGCGCTCCATCGTTGCCGGCTCGAGACCGGCGCTGCGGATCAGCACGTCTATCCACTGATCGGTCGTGAACTCGCGCCGGCCGTCACAGAACTCGTCGAAGTCGAAGCGAGCGAGCTGGATCGGCCGCAGGTCGGCAATGTGGAACGGACTGGCTCCCCGTATCGGCTGATCATCGTCGTCGCCGTCGACCCGATACTCCAAGTCGATCGTCGCCCAGATGCCGCCCTCCAGCAACCGGTCGTACCGGCGGTAGAAGCGGTCGCCGATGTGGATGCGGCTGTAGTTGAAGTTGTCCATCGACGCCCAGTACTTCGCTTCGCTGGGCACGAACCGCACCTCGATGCGATCGATGAACCGGTGGTTGCCGTACTGCTCGACAAGTGATTGCGCCTTGTTCGCCTCGTCGTGTCGGAAGTAGTTGCTGCGCAGCGTCGTCTTGACCGCCTCGATCCCCAGCCGGACTTCCTCGGGGTCGTCGGAAGCGCAATACCGGCCAAGGAGATACTCCAGCACATAGCTGGGTACGTTCTCGCCACCCTTGATCTGGTGGAGCAGGTCCTTCCGCACCACCTTGCCGCCGTAGGCCCGGTTGAGGAGCTGGTCGAGCGCATCGAGCTCAGGCATGGCTAGTCCAGTCTGGCGTTCTTGAGCGTCAAGCGGTGCAGCATCGCGCCGGTGCGCGGATCGATCGCCCGCACTTCCACCTGGCGGCCAGCAAAATCCGGATCGATCACCAGCGGCACTTGCGTCTCCTCGCCACTCCGTAAGACGATCTCGCCGGTGGCCGGGTCGCGCGCGTCGCAGTCGCCGGCCTGACCCAGCGCGCGTGCCTTCGGTCCCGTCCCGTCGAAGGCCTCCACGCGCACGCGGAGCGAATCGGCGAACATGGCTGTGAGGAGCACCTTCAGCCCCACCATCGAACTGGTGAACCGGTCGCGGCGGTAGCTGATAGTCACCTGTTCCCCACCCGCCGTCGCCTGCGGCTTGTGTGCACGCACCACTACCACCGGCAGCACACACTCCTGGAGCGATAGGCCCTCGTGGAAGTACTCCGTGCCGGCCTGGAACGTCTTGAAACCCGATGCGACGGCGAAATCGTCTGCGCCCCCGACGATCCCCATATCGTGCGCACGCAGCACCAGCACCCCCGGCGCCGACGCCTGTGCCCGGCCCAGGAGCGAACGGCGCTTCTTTGCGATCCACTCGCCCGCCGGCGGCGACACTACCTCGCCTGCCAGCGCCTCCGGCACGAAGACGTGCCCGTGGTCCGACGCGAAGACGAGCGTCTGAAAGCCCAGTGACGCCAAGCGCATTGCCGCCTGGCGCAGGTCGCCGATCACCTCGCTCATGATCTTGCGCGCTTGATAGGAGCTGAAGCCCTCACCAAACGCGTCGATGTCCTGCGTACGCACGACGACGAAATCGGCCGTACCGATCCGGCTCCCCAGCCGCTGCTGTGACCAGGAGAGTACGTCCCCCAGCGTCGTGTCGAAGAACCGGTCACCGAAGCGCTCCGCCAGCAGCGCCTTGCGTTCGTTCACCCCTGGAAGGGGTGTGCCGCCAACAGCCGGAACGAGGTCGCCCCGCTGTTCTACGAGCGTCAGCGCTCCGTCGGCGCCGGGCAGCAGCGCCGCCATACCGCATGGGGTCGTGGTCGGCAACACCGATGTCGCCGCCTCGATCGCCATCGCGCCGAGGTCCTGGAGCGCATCCACTAGGTCGCGCCCCATCTCATAGCGCAAGCTGTCCACCAGGAAATAGGCCGTCTTGCGACGCTCCTTCAGTTCCGGGTCCACGTAGCGGTCGAACGTCTGCGTCTGCCGGCGCACCCCCTCCGGCGGCCAGCCTTCCGCCTTGACCGCATCCTGAAACTGCCCCTGGATGCGCTCGGCGACCGCGCGGTACCGCTCGCGGCACACCTGGATCACCGGCTCGATCTCGTCGTCCTGCGCACAGAGCGCGGCGGCGTGCTCGTAACGCCGCTGTGCCCGATCCAGCCGCCATACCCCATCGGCGGCGACGTACGCCTCGACCAGCCCTCGCACCTTCTGGGGCAGCGCTCGTCCCTCCACCTCACGTGCCAGCTCAAGGAAGGCCAGGCCGTGCTGCGCCGCTCGCCAGAGCGCGTCGCGCTCCGCCTCGCGCCGCCACACCGACCGCTCCCCCTCGGCCAACAGCGCGCGGGCTGCCGCTAGATCGCCGGCCTTCACCCTCTCCACCACCATGCTCAACCGCTGCCGCTCCTGCCACGAGAACGTATCGCGCGAGCCCAACTGAGGAGCAGGCCCGAGCGCCCCAGGCAGACGCAGATCCCGCTCGACTCGGCGGGCGAGCTCTACGTAGGCATCCCGCCCGGCGTCGCTCTCCCGCAGGCGGTCGCAGCACTCCAGCACCCGCTGACGGTGGATCTCTCCGGCGTGCGCCACCGTCGCCAGGGAGTCGGGCAGGCCGCTGGGCAAGTCGAACGCCAGCTCGCTCACCAGCAGGTATTGCGCGATTCGGTCGCGCAGCGCCGGCCACGAGTCCGTTGCTCTCGCCGGCAAGCCGAGTTCTCTTTCCGCGATGCGGGCAAGCTCCCCCAGCGCCGCCGGCACCTGCGCCAGCCGCTCGCCGGTATCCGGCCAGCTGAGCGCCGCGACGACCGTCTCCACCGGCGCGTCGGTGCCCAACGCCTGCCTCACCAGTGGAAACCGCGCTTCCGGCGGAAGCGCATCCAGCAGCTCGAGCGTCGGCCGCCCCTCCCGGAACAGCCGCGCGATCTCTGCCGCGTGGTCTGGTAGCGCCTGCTGCGCCAGCGAGGCCAGACGCTCCCCTTCGTGGTCGCCAAACACCGCCCCGCAGCGCGCAAACGCCTCGAACGGATCGACCTGCTGCTCCTCCGGCGTCCGCCCGCGCGCCACCGGCACATAAACCAGCAGGTTGCGGCGCGCTCCGTTCACCCCATCGGCCTCGTCCAGCCGCCGGTACGCTGCATCCGCCTCACGCCGCGCACGCAGCAGCGACTCGCCGGCCGATACGAGCACACGATCCGGCCGGGCGAGTCTTGCCAGCAGCGTCTTAAACACGTGCTCGGCGTCGTACCACACGA
>JACQGX010000304.1 GCA_016199265.1 Chloroflexota bacterium
GCGCGCCACGAAGGCCGGCCAGCTCGCACGCGCCGAGGCCGTGCAGTTGCGCCACAACTACCTGGGCACCGAGCACTTGTTGCTCGGCATGATGCGCGAGGGGCAGAGTCAGGCGGCGGCACTGCTCCACCGGCACGGAGTCGATGCGGAGAAGGTGCAACATGCCGTCGAAGCCGCCGTTGGACGCGGTGACAAGGTCGTGATCGGCGATCTCGGTGTGACGCTACGCCTGCAGCGAGTGATGGAATCAGCGCTGGACGAAGCCAAGAGGCTCGGCCATACCTACGTCGGCACGGAGCACATGTTGCTCGGCTTGATCGATGAAACCGAAGGGCTGGCGGCCCGTATCTTACGCGATCTGGGCGTCGATCTGCGGCAGCTACGCGAAGAGGTGCTCGACGCTCTGTCGGCTTCACCCACCGAGTAGCTGCCAGCAGACGTCGAACCCGCGGGCGTTCTCAGTTTGCATTTTGCACCTTGCACTTGGTTTAGGCAGACGGTCTACCGCGCGTGTGTCCCGGCGGAATCGCTTCGCGCCGTGGCTCCTGACGCAAGGTCAGATGATCAGGCCCACCGTCGAGCTCCAGTTCGACCACAAGGCGGTTCCGGTTGTCGGCTACCACTTTCACGTCGGTAATCGTCCTCCCCACCGCTGCCATGATCTGCGCATCGACTGAGAGATTGCGCAAGGCAGAGAATTGCGCGAACTTCCAACGCAGAATTTGCCGGGCAGCCTCACTCAGTGCTGCCAGCGGCCGGACCAGCAACTGCCGGCTCACGGGAACCGTGCGGGTGAAATCAAGGTATCCCTCGTCGACGGTCTCGCTTCCAAGGATCGGGAAGTAGCCGATGGGCTGCGCCTGCCGCACCGCCGCCTCACGAGCGAACCGGAGCTCTGAGTACGGTAAGAGCGGGCAGACCGGGATGAGCGGGTCGAGGTCAGGCCGCGCCCGTGCCTCTTCCACTGCGAGCGCTTCGGAGGTACCTTCAGCGATGCGGCGGTCGACATAAGCATTGAAGTCCTTGTCGATCACGCAGTCGTCTACGGCGATCACGGCCGGACTGAGGCGACACTCGATCAGGGGGAGTGGGAGGCCTGCCGCGGGCGACGACCAGGCCTCATACACGGCGCTGCCTCCTACGAGGACGAGAGAGGGGGGCTGCGGGTGTGCCGCCGCGCGTTTTTCACCGTCCGCCCACAGGATGACGGTGGGAACGACGACGATATCCCCAAGCGACCAGTCCGACTGCGGTTCGGCGTAGAAAAGAGCGGGATCGTCGAGAACCCCCATGCTCCCGTCCAGCAGGCTGTGCGTGTTTAGCCGCGGCCGCGGCGGTATCTTCGAGCTGCAGGAGCAGCGCCGAGCACCATCATCTGCTCCTCGGTCAGTGGCGGCGCCTCCACGCGATGGTAGCTACGCTCTTCGCGACGACGAGACGGCGAAGCGGGCAGACCGGCAGCGAGCCGCCCCATGAGTTTTGGGAATGGGGATCGCTCTGTGAGCAGTACATTCGTTAACACCGGAGCGATCTCGGCCGGCCGCTCGTCTGGAGGAGCAACTAACCACACGCGCGGCGACAACTCAACCCAGACAATCGGGTCGTGCGTCTCGATTCCTGCAGTCTGCCGTAGTTCTGCAGGGATCGTGACGACACCCCGGTCGCGAGTGACCGTCTTGAACGTACGCACCCCAACACGATCCATCGTGGCTGACATAGGTAACCTCCGCGCCGCTGTCACCAGCATAACTCTGCAGCGAGGATCTGTCAAGAGGTGCGCCCCTATGATGCAGCGGTTTTACTCTGCATAGGAAGTCTGCTGCCTGGTCTCACGGCAGGAGCCCCAGTCTCGCCCCGAGCGTGAAGGCTTCGTCCGCGACGTGGCCCGACGGCCTCGCTGCGGTGGCTCCCCGACGCCAACGGGTGTCCAGCCGGCCGGGCGGTCTTGCCGCCCGGCAATCGGAATGGGGTCGCCAATCCGGGAATAGTGGCACAATGCATCTGACACGTTGCGCCGTTTACCCCAGGCTAGCTGGAAGGTGCAGCAAGCCGCTATGTCATGCCAGGGAAGCTGTGTGAGAGTGTGACAGACCCAACCTTTCTCAGTCGCGTCGTGCTAGAGAACTATAAGAGCATCGCCTGGTGTGACGTACGGTTGCGACAGCTTACGTTCCTCATCGGACCGAACGGGTCAGGGAAGAGCAGCTTTCTGGATGCTCTACGTTTCGTGGCCGATGCGCTACGTACATCGCTTGATCATGCAATCCGCGACCGTGGCGGCTTCGCCGGGGTGAGCCGTCGATCTGCAACGCGGCCGCGGCCGTTTGGGTTGCGATTGGAGTTCCGTCTGCCATCTGGCGAGAAGGGGCACTATGCCTTTCGGATCCGAGGGCGACCGCGTGGAAGCTATGAGGTCGAGCGGGAAGAGTGCGTCGTCTACGAGATCGATAGCGCGAGTGCGCCGCCAGCCGCGTTCACGGTCGTAGATGGCTCAGTCGTGACAGGTCTTCCTGCGGCAGCGGCCGCGTTTACGGATCGTCTGTATTTGGTAGCTGCGTCCGGCCAGCACCAGTTCCGGCCACTGTATGATGCGCTTTCCCACATGGGGTTCTACAACCTCAATCCCGACCGGATGCGGGACCTGCAGCCTCCGGATGCCGGTGACCTGCTCGCGCGCGACGGCGCAAATATCGCCAGCGTCGTTGGCCGAATTGAAGCGGCAGACAAATCCACCAAGAGACGTCTGGAGACCTATCTTGCTGCCATTGTTCCGGGAATCCAGAGTGTCGGCACGCGTAGCGTTGGGTCAAGGGAAACACTGGAGTTCTTCCAACGCACAGCGGAGACAGCAGGTACCCATGTGAATAACCACGAGCTTTAGGCCAGGCGGTCGCCACGACCATTAGGCCACCCGATGGCCTACGCGGTGTGCGTGTGGTGGGCAGAGTGTAGCAGTAAGTGGTCACCTCCTCTCCGGTTAACGAGCGCCCCGCCGCCGTGGCGTAGCGCATCAGGACATGAGGGCATCACCTCCGTTCCGAGCAGTTCAGCGAGCAGGATGGGTTGGTCGCAGTCCGGGCACTGGCCTCCGGGCCCAAGCGCGCGGCAGAAGACGTGACACTCGGGGCAGCGCTGTTCGCCGACGAAGCGCGCCTCGCAGCGGGGGCATTCGTAGACGGTGTGGGCGAGCAGCGCGCGCGGGCGTTGGAGGGCACGGCGCAGGGCCGGCAGATCCGTGTAGGCGGCCTGCGCGGCAGGCCCGGGGAGCGGGTGGCGCAAGCGGAAGGTGTGCTGCCGGCACGCCGCGGAGCAATAGCGGGCGCGGGCGGAGGGCAGTGGCGCCGCGCAGACCGGACAGGTCGGCGAGGGAGGTGGTGAACCGTTACGAGAACCGTTACGGACGGGACGTGGGGGCGCGCTGACAGGCAAGGTGGTCATGGCGTGGCTCCTGTGCGTGGCTGGTGGGGGGGTGGGACTGACGGTGTTTCGGGGCGAGCTTGGCGCGGTAACTCGGCCCCTCGATGACGAGTTGGTGGGCGCCGTTGGCCAACCGATCCCGTGCGGAGTTGCCCAAGATGGGATCGTCGAAGAGGCCCAGCCACTCGTCCACGGCGCGGTTGGAGGTGAAGACAAAGCTGCTTCGTCGGTGCCGTTCGATGATGAGCTCGTAGAGATCGCTGCGGTGTTGCGCCGACAGGCGGTGCAGGCCGAAGTCGTCGACGATGAGTAGCTCGGGCACCAGATAGCGGCGGAACACCTTGTCGAAGGTGTGGTCGGCGCGGGCCTGGCCCAACTCACGCAGGAGCGCGTCCGCTCGGACAAAGAGCACGCTGTGCCCGGCACGCACCGCCGCGGTGCCCACCGCCTGGGCCAGAAAGGTCTTCCCGACCCCGACGGGGCCCACCAACAAAAGGTGCTGCTTGGCGGCGAGGAACTGGAGCGTAAAGAGTTCTTGGAGGTGGCGCCGGTCGAGCTGGATCGGCGCGGTCCAGTCGAAGCCGTCGAGCGTGGCCCGCTCCTCGAACCCGGCCGCGACCACCCGGCGTTCGAGCCCCTGCTGGTCGCGGCGCTGCACTTCATCGGCAAGCAACAACAACAAGAACGCCGCGTAGTCCACCTGCTGTGCCCGCGCCAGCGCGAGGCGCTCCGGCAGCGTCGGCGCCAGTGCGCCCAACTTGAGCCGCTTGAGCAGCCGCACCAGCTCGGGATCCAGTCCAGCGACCGTCCCGCCGGACGGGAACGTCGCCGGGGCGCTGGGACTGACCGCGGGGGCGGGGGTCGCGCGGGTCATGGCTGGCGCTCCGCGTTCTGGTCGCCAGCGGCCAGAACGTCGGGCACGTGGTGCGCGTGTGCAAAGGCGCTGCCCGGTCGCGCGAAGCGACTCGCGGGCGGGGTCGCGGTGGGAAGCTGCCGCAGCCGGTCTTCGACGGGTGGGGTGGGGAGGTGCTCCCGCTCGAGGGCCAGCACCAGGATGCGCTCCACCCGCCGGACATCCAGGAGGTCAAAGCCCAACGCCCGCGCCCAGGCGGCGTCGAGGCGTCTGGCGGTGTAGTGCTCCCCTCACCGGAGGAGCTGCTGTCCTTGCCGGAACTTCGCCCAGGCGGTGGGTCCAGCGAGTAACCGGGTGGCGAACTCGCCGACGTGCGGCCCAACACACATGGCCTGCTGGATGAGTCGGTCCGGTGCCCGCAATGCATAGGTCGCGCGCTCCGTCGGGTAGTCCTCGGGATCCGTCGCCCGGCCGCCTTTCGGTTGGCGGGGATGCACCTTGACCACGACGCCCTCCTTGTAGAAGCGCACCAGGCTCCGGTCGCCGCGCGCCTCCAGCTTCGTCCGTGGCGAGCATGTCGTTGCCGGCAGCGAGTACAGTGCTTGACCAAAAGTGACGTGGTGGTCGGCCTGGACCGTCACCGTCCGCCACACGGGTACGTCGTACGGCGCCGCCTCGAGCGAGAAGGGCTGGAGGTGCCCCCGCTCCTCGTCCTCGAAGACGACCAGGGGCACCTTGCGCGTCGTGCCATGCACCCGTTGGCCGGCCACCTCCCGACACCACCCCGCCGCCTGGGTCCGGGCGTCGTCTAAAGCAATGAAGATGCCCCCCTTCCAGAACCGCTCGCGCACGTAGGGCACGCCCCGCTCGACGTGCGGCTTGTCTCGGGGGTGACGCACGCGCGCCGGATCAACCAAGAAGCCCCGCGCCTGGCTGTATTCGAGAAACTCGCGCGTCGGCCGTGGCGTCAGCGGGTCCGGTCCGGCGATCGCTGCCGGAAAGTTATCCAGCACGAGCCGCTGCGGGATTCCGCCGAAGAAGCGCCACGTGGCTTCCAACCCCTCAATGACCGCCTCCAGCGTCTGGCGGATGAGGGGCCAGACGAAGCTGTGCCGGCTGTAGGCCAGCACCACCACCAGGGCCCAGACGATGACCCGGTGCCCGCTCTGCACGTCGACCAACGCCCCCAGCCTGCCGAAGTCCATTTCGGCAATCTCGCCCGGTGCCGTGTCGGCCATGCGCACCGTTGTGCGTGGTGCCGTGCCCAATCCGGCATCCTGGACGAACCGTCGCAGCGTCGTGTACGGCACCGGCACCCGGCGCTGGTCGAGCAGCTCCTGCACCCGCGTCAGTTGCAGCCGGTCCTCCCGCAGCCACTGCGCGATCTGGTCCCGATGCGGCGTCAGCCGGGCGATCTGCGGGGCGGGCCGGGCGACGCGCTCTGCTGCGCCTGGCGCGGCCTGGTTCAGGCGCGCCAACGCGGCGAGTTGCCCCTCGGTCGGTGGCGGCCCGTGCGCCCGCAGCCCCGCCGCGGCCGCCGCGTGCAGGTACTTCCTCACCGTTTCCCGCGCCAATCCCGTCTGGCGGGCGATGGCGCGCTGGCCGTCGCCGGCTTGCCACCGGCGGACCACCTCCACGATTTCCATCCGACAAACCTCCCGATAGCTCACTTGTTCATTGCCTCCTCCACGGTTTCCGTAGCGAGGCAATGGTGCTCAATGACCTGCCGGGTGGCCTACTGCCCGATGGCGATCTGGCCTAATCCTTCGTGGTTATTCCTCCCAAAGTGGCCTAAAGCTGGTGGTTATTGACATACCCATCGATTTTTCGCGGAAAGCATGTCGGATGGGACGCTGCGAGCGCTAGGGGTGTTGGTCGCTCTGCTCCAAGCGCGTAGCAGCACCGGGCCGCCGATCCCACTCGTCGGAATTGAAGAGCCTGAGACTGCACTGCATCCAGCCGCCGTGGCAATCCTACTCGATAGTCTGCGCGATGCAAGCCACAGCACGCAGGTTGTTGTTACCAGCCACAGCCCGGACCTGCTCGATAGCAAGGACGTCGAAACCGACTCCATACTGGCTGTCACGGCCGAGGATGGGCCCACAAGGATCGCTCCACTCGACGACGTCAGCCGTTCAGTCTTACGCGAACGTCTCTACACTGCGGGTGAGCTACTCCGCATGAATCAGTTGACTCCCGAGCCGCAGACGATTCGAGATGGTGCGACCGGCCCAGGCAGACTGTTCGAGCGGGGATATCTGCAGGATGTGCTGAGCTAATGGTGGTTCGCTTCGGCTGTATCGTGGAAGGTCCTGGCGACAAAGCGGCCATCCCAACGCTGATCCAGCGCATCGCACAACGGTTCGATCCTGCACTCACCGTGGCAATCAGGAAGGAAGACATTCTGGTGCGGCCGAAGAGCAAACTCGTGAAGCAAAGCGAACTGCAGAGCGCCGTGGAACTTGTCGCTCGCCGGCTGGCTGGACAAGGTGGCGTGCTCATCGTGCTGGACAGCGATGAGGACTGCCCAGCGGAATGGGGGCCACGGCTCCTCACTTGGGCGCAGGAGCAACGGGGAAACTTGCCCATCGCGGTTGTGCTCGCCAAGACGGAGTTTGAGAGTTGGTTCATCGCCGCAGCGCAGTCGTTGCGGGGACAGAATCGCCTGTCGGCCGAACTCGTGCCCCTGCGGAGTCTGGAGGACATTCGCGGCGCGAAAGAATGGCTCAACCGCAACATGCCCAGAGATCAGCCATACAGCGAGACCACAGATCAGCAGGCCCTCACAAGACTGTTCGACCTCGATCAGGCGCGCTCCGCCAGCTCTTTTGACAAGTGCTACCGTGAGATCGTGAAGCTGCTCACCACGCTCCAGCCCATGGAGCCAGGTCGGCAGATCGTCGATTGAACGGGCGCGACCGGCGTCAGTCAGGCCACCTCGGCCAAATCGCGTTGGCGGGGCACTCACTTGAGACCCCCCCGCGTCCGGCACTTCTGGGCGCACTCCATCTGGCTAAGTCACTTGCGAAGGTGGCTTGAATATAGTATTCTAATATCCTGATAGCACGCCCGAAATGCGCAGGTTTACTGATATGGCAGACCGATGCCTCGTTGTTTACGAGACCGGAAAGACCATGGCGGCGTACGCAGTGGAGGCAGGAATGGAGCCAGGAAGCCAGGTGGCGAACAGTTGACTATGGCAGGAACGGTAACGAGCGATCCGGCGGCGGAGCTGCGCCTGCCCGCTATCAGCGGTCATCAGACGCTCGAAGAGTTGGTGTACGTCCAGTTGCGGCGCAGCGTCAGCGCGGGCGAGCTGCGTCCCGGCCAGCGGATCTCGGTCAACGAAGCAGCGCAGCAATTGGGCGTTAGCCGCCTACCGGTCATCCATGCGCTGCGACGCCTTGCCAGCGAAGGGTTCGTCGTCATCCGTCCGCATCGGGACGTGATCGTCGCCGACCCCACGCCGGAGGAGATCCGCGGTCGCTACCTCATCATGGTCGCGCTCGAAGAACTCGCGGGATGCGAAGCCGTGCCGCGGCTCGACGACCGGGACCTCGCTGCCTTCCGGGCCGCCCACGCTGCGTTTGTCGCCGCACTGACGGAAGAGCCGGGTAGCTCGGATCGCGTCAGCGTTGCCGATCATGCGTTTCATGCGCTGCTCTGGCGGGCCGCCGGCATCCGCCAACTGCTCGACTTGGTCGAAACGCTGTGGGACCAAGGGGGGTTCTACGGCGCGCTGTACGCCGGCGTGGCGCAGTTCGCACGCCAGCGGATCGGCGAGCACGAGCGTATCATCCGGGCGATCGAAGCAAAGGATGTGGCCGAGCTGGGCGCAGCCATTCGCGACCACCGACTGGCCAGCCTTGATCGGATAGTGAGCCTCCTCGATCAGCGACGTTGACCGAATCACCGGCCGTGTAACCGGACGTCGGGCACGATAGCAAGACCGGCGAGACCAGACGAGACCAGACGAGACCAGCATGGCCGTTATTGCGCTCGCAGCAGTTGAATACAATATCACGCACGATAACAATCGGGAACAAGCCACCCATGGACACCAGCGTACGATCTGCCGGCGTCGTGGTCGACACCACCCGGAGCCCCTCCTCCCGGCTACGACCCGTACCCATCGGCGCGGTGCGTCTCGACGACATCTTCTGGGCGCCGCGCCTGCGGACGACGCGCGACGTCACGCTGCGCCACCAGTACGAGCTCTACGAAGAAGCGGGACGCTTCGACAACTTTCGGCGCGCCGCCGGCAGGATTGGCGGCGCGTTCCAGGGTGGGCGAACGAACGGCGACTCGGACGTCTATAAGTGGCTCGAGGCCGCCAGCTACGCGCTCGCGGCCGAGCCGGATGCAGCGCTCGATCGGTTGCTCGACCGGCTCATCGACGACATCGCCGCCGCGCAGCTTCCCGATGGGTACCTGCACTCGTACTTCGGGCCCAATCCCAGCGCCAGGCGGCTGGCCGACGGCGGCCGCACGAACGAGCACTATGTCGCCGGCCATCTGCTGCAGGCCGGGGTCGCGCACTACCGTGCCACCGGCAAACGGTCGCTCTTCGACGCCGCGGTGCGCGTTGGGGAGAACATCGCGCGGACGTTCGGCCCCGGGCTGGTCGAGCGCGCCGACAGCCACCCCGGCGTCGAGCTCGCGCTCGTCGAGCTCTACCGGGCGACCGGCAACCGGACGTTTCTCGACCGCGCCGTCTTCTTGCTCGAGCAGCGTGGCCGGCAGCCGACGCGCGTGCTGTGCGACGACGACGCACGTCTGCAGAACCACCTGCCCGTGCGCGAGCAGCGCGAGCGAGCAGCGCGAGATCGTCGGCCACGCCGGTGTCAGCCACTGGTCGGGAATCCGGCGCCCTTCCGCCGGGAGCGTTGGTTTTCGCCACTCGCCGCGTAGTTTCCCTTAGGGAGACGTGTGCGATTCCGTACCCCCTCGCCCGTCGCACCTTTACAACCACATACCCCTCACGGGACCCCGGCCTCGACCCCGCGACCGCTCGCCGGCGCCAGAGGGTGCGCCTCCTCCGTTGGCGCCGCGCCTGGCCCCCTGACCCTCGTCCCCGCTCCCCTGGTGGGCGTTCCCCGCTCCCCTGGTGGGAGTGGGGCCTGGGGTGTGGGGGCACCGCGGCCGCGCCACGCGCGAAAAAGGCGAAATTGCCAAACAAACTCCCCTTCCCAGATTGGACCGCCGTCACAGAC
>JACQGX010000017.1 GCA_016199265.1 Chloroflexota bacterium
CCGCTAGAGCGCCGGTCAAGTACGCGGCGCGAGGGCGATGTATACAACCGGCGACCGGCGACCGGCGACGGCGCGGTGGTCGGTGGTCGGACGTCCGTCGTCAAGCCGAGGCACGACTGGACCGCCGCTCCAGTTACTCGTAGACGGTCACGCCGGTCTTGTGGCGGTTGATGAAATCCCAGTCCAGGTCGACACCCAGGCCCGGGCCGGCCGGCACGTCGACGCAGCCGTGGTCATCCACCGAATCGAGCAGGTCGAGCCAGCGCTTGTCCGGGTAGATGGGGGCGCGATTGTTCGTGATCTTGGGGTGGACGAGGCCCAGCTCGAACCAGTTGCTGTTCCGGAGGGCGGCCATGCAGTGGCGGTGGGCCAGGCCGGGGCCGTGCAGCTCCACGTCCAGGCCGTGCGCTTCGGCCAGGGCGGCGATCTTCATCACGCCGGTGATGCCGCCGTCGATGCCGGCGTTGGCGCGGACGTAATCGGTGGCGCGGGCGGTGATAGTGTCCGCCTTGGCTTCCAGGCCGCGGATATGCTCGCCCATCAGCAGGGGCGTCTTGACGAACTCGCGCAGCTTGGCGTGGGCGTACAGGGAGAAGCCGCCGCCCCGGAAGGCGTCTTCGTACCAGAAGTAGCGTGCCTCGTCGCAGGCGCGGCCGACACGGAGCACGTCGTCAAAGGTATTGAAGGCGCCGGCGGGGTCGAGCATGAGGGCCATGCCATCGCCCACGGCCTTGCGGATGGCCAGCACGGCGGCCACCTCGCGGTCGATGGGGCCGCCGATCCACCCGTGGATCTTGAAGGCCGGATAGCCGAGCTCCTGCCGGCAGTAGAGGGCGAACTCGGCGTAGTCCTCCGGCCGGGTGAGGCCGCCGTTCTCGTCACCGTGGTAGGTGGAGGCATAGCACGGCAGCTTCATCCGCCAGCCGCCGAGCAGCTCGTGGATGGGCGCGCCGTAGAGCTTGCCGGCGAAGTCCCACAGGGCGATGTCCACGGCGCCGGGTGGGGCGTTGATGCTGCCCCGTTGGGAGCGTTTCAGATCGTGCCAGATGACGTCGCGCTCCAGCGGGTTGCGGCCCAGCAGGTACTGGGCGGCGCGGGCGTCGACGGCGCCGGGCACCTCGCCCTTGACGCCCGCGTCGGTCTCGATGGTCAGGATGCTGCCGCCGGCAGGGGAACGCGCCCCGGGCCGGTAGACGGCGTCGAAGCCGAGCCGCTCCTCCCGGCCCAGGTCGTGGATCTCCCACGCGTAGTGGGTGACGGCAAGGCGGGTGATCTTGATCGGTCGGGGCATGGCTCGTCTCCTTCGCCGTCAGCGGCCTCTGATTGCTACACCGGGGGCTGGTCGAGGACCCTTTGCACCTCTTCGTTCAGGGTGCGCAGGCCGTCTTCGAAGCCGACCTCGCCCTTGTAGAAGGGGCCGCCCTTTTCGACGAAAGCGGCCTCGAACTCCGTGCCGCGGAAGTTGGCCGGCACGACGTGGGACATGGAGTTCTCGAAGTTCTCCAGGAAGACCTTGAAGTTGGCATCCTGGAAGTAGGTGTCGGTCATGATGTCCGGCCGCACCAGGGCGCCGTTACCGCCGATGGTGTTGAAGAGGAGCGCGCCCTCGCGGTTGGTGATGTGCTTGATGAACTCCCAGCCGTGGTCGGGGAACTTCGCCTGCTGGGCGAGGTTCCACGTGCCGCCGCGCAGTTGAGACGGCCGCTTGCCGTCCTTGCGCTTGGGGAAGAGCTGCGCCTTGAACTTGAGGATGCCGTCCTTGTTATCTCTATTGGTGTTGAACACGCCGAGCGAGCCCTGCTGGTCGATGCCGAGCGCGCCGCTCACGAAGATGTTTCCCTGGTACGTTCCCGGCAGCGCCACGACCTTCTCCCTATTGGCAAGATCGTGGGCCCACCGCATCGCCTCCTTGGGGGCAGGATCGAGCAGGGTCGATTTCTTACCGTCGGCGCTCAAGTTATCGGCGTTGAACGCGCGGGTCAGAATGGTAACCCCGGCCGCACCGGGCAAGGCCAGGCGCAGGCCGAACCCGCCAGCGCGCTCGGCGTACTTGCCGACCTTGACGGCGATCTCGTAGAGCTTGTGCATCGTCCAGTCCGGCGAGTTCGGCGCCGGCATCGTAGCACCTGCCGCCTGAAACATCTCGGTGTTGTAGAGCAGCCCGTCCTGGCCGGTCCAGCCCCAACTCGGCAGACCCCAGATCTTGCCTTCCCACTTCTGATACTCGATGAACGGCTTGTAGAACTGGTTGAGGTCGTACTTATCCCGCGCGACGTAGGTGTCGATCGGCCGGATGAGGTTGCGCTTGATCGCCTGGTAGAGTTGCCAGTGCGACGGATCCCAGGCGTGGACCTCGCCCAGCGTGCCCGCCGCCGCCATCGCCAGCATCTTCGGGTAGGCGCTCTGCTGGCCACCTTCGAGCGCGATGGCCCGTGCCTCGACCTTGATCTGCGGGTACTTGGCCTGGAACGACTCGACCATCGTCTTGGGCCACTCCGTCACGGGCGTGAATCCGCGGAACGTGTCCCACCCGATCGTCGCCGGCGGCAACGCCTGCGGTCTACCGGTCTGCGCCGCCGCCGTCGGCGCTGCCGTGCCGCTCGAACTCGTACCACAGGCCGCGAGCGCGGCCGCGCCCGGCACGGCTGCGGCCAGTGCGCCGAGCATACGCCGGCGTCTCAGTTCCTGTATCGCTACCCGCCTCGGTTCCTGACCCATCTGAAAGCTCCTTTTCTGGCTCGCCGAGGAGCCAATGTCTGCATGGTTCGAAGCCATTATAGATGGAGCGTGCCGGGTGCGGCCGGTGGTCCAGTGCCCAGGGTGCAGGCAGCACTTCCGGATGCGGGGAGGACGTGTAGGGGCGTATGGCCATACGCCCGGCCGCCGCCCTGGGCGTATATCTATACGCCCCTACAGACCGTGGTGGGGCCCCGGAACAGTTGCCTGTACCCGGGGCCCAGACGAGATGCCCGACCGAGGCTTCCGGCTTACACAGCGCCGGGCGCGGGCCGCAGGATTCGCCACTGCTCGCCGGCGCCCTTGGTCAGCGTGGCCTCCTGGTAGGAGACGATGAACGCGCGCCGGGTGCGGTCGGTGTGGTTGTTCCTGGAATGGTGCCACGTCCAGGCGCTGAACAGCACAACGCTTCCGGCGTTCACCGGCAGCGGGATGGCGTGCTCCTCGGCCCACTCGTAGCGGTTGATCCGTTTCTGGCAGGTACCCCAGTCCTGCCACGTCCAGTCGTCGATGCCCCACCGGTGGCTGCCCGGCACCACCCACAGACAGCCGTTGCGCTCGTCGGTATCTTGTAGCGGCACCCACACCGACATGCGCGCCCGGCTGTGCGTCGCGGCATCCTCGTCCTTACGGTAGTACGACTCGTCCTGGTGCCAGTGGCAGACGTCCTGCGAGTGCGGCAGCTTGGTAACCAGCTTGGTCGAGTGGATGGCGATGCCGGGTTTGACCACCTCTTCGATCAGCGCCAGCAGGCGCTCGTCCTCGGCGAAGTGCTTGGTGATCACCGACTTCCGCGCGACGTCGTAGATCCACCCCTGGCGCCGCGGCCCCGCCTCGACGCCGGGCGCGGTGATCAACCGGTCGAGCTCCGCGTCGAGCGCGGCCAGCTCTTCCGCCGGGAACACGCCGGGAATGGCGACGTACCCTTCGCGCTCGTACGCCACCCGCTCCTCCGGCTGCAGCCGGCGCCGTATGGGTGACCCACCGGTAACGCCGGGGGTACCGGACGAAACAACGCTCACGCTAGAACTCGACGGAACAGAGACGGCGGACATCACTACGACTCCTCCCTTTCGGATCATTACTCGCTCTCCCCACTATACACGCTTGCGATCTATAATCGCCTCAGGTGAGGTCCGCAAGATGGCAACCACGGCCGATCAGGCTGGAGAAGCATCGACGCGATAGATCTCATTCGCACCTGACCAACCCAGCACGCTGCGCGCGCCCGGCAGCGTCGCCCCGGCGATGAAGTAGGCGTTGGCGCCGCGGCCGGCGGCGCCGAGCCCGTGGCGGGGCGTCGGCAGCGGCGCCACGGTGCGCCACGCTCGCGCGGCGACGTCGAACACCTCGGTCTCGGCGAACACCCGCCCCGGAAAGCCCGGATCTTCGCCGCCGGCCGCGACCAGAAACCGCCGGCCGCCGGCTTCGACCGCCGCCACACCAAGCCCGCTCCGCGCCACCGCAAGCGGCGGGAGCGCCTGCCAGCGGTCGGTAACCGGATCGTAGCTTTCCACCGCCGCCAGGTTACGGTTCTCCCAACGCCCACCGGCGGCGTACACCACGTTGCCGCTCGCGGCTACGCCCACGTGTTCGCGTGGCGCCGGCAGCGGCGCGCGCTGCTCCCACCGGTCGGTCAGGGGATCGTAGAGCAGCGTGGGAATCGACGACTCCGCACTGCCGGTGACACCGCCCACGAGATAGAGCCGCCCGCCCGCCGCCGCCATCCCCGCTGCCCAGCGGCCCGACGGCGGCGGCGCGATTCGCTCCCACCGCCGCTCGTCCCAGCTCCCGAATCCGCCCGATAGGTCGAGCGCGTATGCTTCCCGTCGTGGCGGCCGGCCGAACTGCTCGCTCCCACCGGCAACGTAGACCCGCTCGCCGACCGCGGCCGCGGCCGCGTGATTGAGCGGCACCGGCAGCGGCGGTGCCGGCAGCCACACGCCGCTCGAGAGGTCGAGCGCGTCGACACGTGCGGTGGAAGCGCCGGCGCCGGTGAGGCCGCCAATCACAAAGATCGCGCGCGCCATCCCCGCTACCGCCACTTCGCCGCGCGGCGCCGGCATCGGCGCCCGGCGCGTCCACCCCGCACCGGGCGCGCCCGCGCGCCGCCACGGCTCATACACCAGCGCCGCCACGCCGGCAACGGTGATCACGGCGGCCACGGCACCTACGGCCACCGCTCGTCTACGTGGAGGAGCCATTGCTTGTTCTGTGAACTGTGGGTGTCGCCGCTGCAACCTCGATCCGCTGGTGGATTGGACGAAGGACGAAGGACGAAGGACGGACGGCCCGAGCCAGTGAGGACCTCTTCGTCCTCCATCATTCGTCGTTCGTCTCTTCAATCACCCATCCTTTGGTGCCGTCCACCGTGACGCCTTGCCCCTCGCGCAGCCGCTTGGTGGCGTCCTTTGTCTGGAACACGGCCGGGACACCGTACTCGCGGCACGTCAGCATCGCGTGCTGAAAGAGCACGCCCTCGTCCAGGACGACGGCGGCGACCACCGGAACTACCGGCGTCCACAGCGGCCCGGCGTTGTGCGCCACTAGCACGTCGCCGTGCGCGACGTCTGGCACGGCGACGTCGCGCGAGACGAGCCGCACGCGCCCCGTCGCCACACCCGCCGAGCCGGCCTGCCCCTTGATCAGCAACCGTGCCGGCTCGGGCTCCGGCTCTGCCGCCTCAGCTTCGGGCTTCTTCGGGTCCTCCTTCTTCGGCTCGGGCGGCGGCGGAGGCGCGCCGAGCGTACGCGGCGGTGTGAGCGACTTCTGCCAGGTGTGCAACGTCTTGCGCGATTGTACGAGCGCACGCCAGTCCGGCGACCTCGCGGCCGCGGCTTCGGTGGCTTCGGCAGTCTCCGCCGTCCCGTCCGCTTCGGTGGCGCCGGCCGTCTGCGCCACGCCCCGCAACGCCGCGGTGATCTCATGGATGCGCAGCCACCACACGTCGTCGACCGCGCCGAGGCTCCCCGCCGCGACCAGCCGGCGTGCCCCTGCCAGCACGGCACGGTAGACCAGGGCGCTCGACGCGCTGTCGATGTGGTAGTTATGGTCCTCAAACGAGCGCGACTGGCGCCACGCGGCCTCGAGGAGAGCGTCGAAGCGTCCCCGCTTCTCTGGCTCCTCAATCGATTGGCGGACCTCTTCGATGCGTCGGTCACGCGCGGCGATCGCGGCGGCGCGCGGCGCCAGCACTTCGTCGAGATCCTGCACGACGTACTTCTGCACGAGCGCGATGACCACTTCCGGCTGCTCGCGCCAGCCGGGGAGCAGGATGCCCTTCTCGGTGCCGAATCCTTCGCCGCTCCGCAACCCCTGCCGCTCCAAGAATAGATCGAGCTGCGCGCGGAACTCGGCGCCGCCTGCGGTCCGTTCGAGTGCGGCGAGCACCGCTTCGGCCGCCTCACTTTCGAAGAGCGCTCTCAGCGACGCGCGGCCCTGCACCAAACGCGCGAGCTCGACCAGCCCGTCGATCGCCTCGGACAGCTTGTTCGGCACATACGCCAGCAGCTCGCGCGCGCGCTTCTCTCCTTCGCCCTCGTCACCCGTTACTTCTTTATAGAGGGCGATGAAGCGATGGGCCGGCGTGTTCCCCACGAAGAACCAGTGCAGCGTCCACAACCGCCGGAACCAGCGCATCGCTGCTTCTACGTGATCGGCTAGCTCGGCCGGGCCGAGGCCATCGACGTCGGCCGCCGCGAGCTTTCGGTTGCCGGCGTCGACCTCCGGCAGGACGACCGCCTCGAAGTAGTTCTCGCCCCGCTCGTGGAGCGCGTCGGCGGCCCGTTGTACGCTTTCCGCTCGCTGTGCGCCCTCCTCTTCTGAGTACGGCGCCGGCACTTCGGCCGTGTACACATACCCGTTCAGCTCGACGGTACGCGTGAGCTTCGGACGGCCTCGGATCGACGCCGAGACCCGTCCCCCCTCCTGAAAACCCGCCATGACGTCCAGCTCGAGTGGCCGCTGGAGGGCGAGCCCAAAGTATGCGGCGCCCGACAGACGCCAGTGGAGCTTCGGCGCCTCTTGATCCGGCCACACGAACGGGAACTGCGGCGTCGGCCCCGAAGGCGCCGATACCGCTGATGCCGCCGACGCCCCGGACGACTCCGACGATGCCGTCGCGCTGCTGGCGCCGGCGCCGCTCTTGCCCGCACCGTCCAACGTCTCCCCTACCGCCGCGCCGTTGGCTTCGCTCGCCGCACCGGCAATCGCCGGAATCGAGGTAATCGGCCGCGCCTGGAGCACCCAGGTGCGCCCGTCGTGCAGCGCCCATTCGACGTCGGCCGCGCCGCCCACCACCGGCTCACAGCGCACCGCGAGCTGCGCCACCTCGACCGCCTGCGCTTCGGTGAGACATGGCGCGCGCCGCAGCGCCTCCGGCACCGGCTCGCGGGTCGCGCCGGGTGAAGCGCCGGTCCGCGTCGGCTTGTCGCCGGTCCTATGCTCCACGACGCGCCACGTCTCGCGCTCGATTCGCCACGTATCGGCCTCGACCTCGCCGTCGACGACCGACTGGCCAAGCCCCCACGCGGCGTTGATCGTGATCCGCGCCGCCAGACCGGTGATCGGGTCAGCCGTAAAGGCGACCCCCGCGGCCTCGGCCGGCACGAGCGCCTGCACGATCACCGCCATCGCCGCGTCGGGCAGCGGCACGCCGTTTCTCGCCTCGAGCCGTGCGCGGTAACTCACCGCGCGTTCCGACCAGAGCGAGCGCCGGCAGCGGCCAAGCGCGTCGAGCACGGCAGCATCGCCCTTGACACCCAGGAGCGTGTCGTACTGCCCGGCGAAGCTGGCGCCGTCCAGATCTTCCGCGGCGGCCGACGACCGTACCGCCACGACCGGCTCCGGCGTGCCCAACCGACGACCCAGCTCGGCGTACGCACGGGAGGCCGCCACCGCCAGTGCCGGCGGCAACTCGCCGGCCGCACCACCGTCGCCGGCCGCACCACCGTCGCCGAACGCGCCATCTACCACCACAAAACCGGGCGGCACCGTCAAGCCCGCGGCGATCAGTTGCGTCAGCGCCCGGCCCTTGCCGCCCAGCCTGTCCACTAATGCCGGCGCATCGAGCCACTCGATCGCGGCACTGCCGGAATCGGTCGTGTTTGCCTTGTTGTTTCTGCTCACCTGCACCATATACCACCTGATGCTACTACAATGGAAGTATGGAGGCGCTGTGGTGGAGAAGAGCTACGCCTACTTCGACCACGAGGCCGACGTCGGTATCATTGGACGCGGCGCCACGATCGAGGCCGCATTCGAAGCCGCGGCCGAGGCGACGTTTGCCATCATGGCCGACCTGCCGTCGATTCAGCCCGCGGCGAAGGTAGACGTCACCTTTGACGAGCCGGACCCGGAGCTGGCGCTCGTTACCTGGCTGAACTGCCTGCTCGCCGAGGCGCGCGCCGCCGGGCTGGCGCTCGGCCGGTTCTCGCTGCGCCGGCACAATACCGCGTGGCGTGGCGAAGCTTGGGGCGAGCCCTGGCGGGCCGACCTGGAAAAGGGGGTCGAAGTCAAAGGCGCCACGCTCACCATGCTCTCCGTCCACCCGGCAGACGGTGGATGGGAGACCCAGTGCGTCGTGGATGTATAAGAGTGGAATTGAGTTGTGATCAAGTCGTGATCACCACCTGATCACCAGAACCCTGTGCGGAGGTTACGCCATGGATCTCGGTCGCCTGCAACAGATCGACGAATATACCTGGACACTGCGGAATGGCGCCGCAAACGGTCGCGGGCCGGTGCAGTTTTTTGGCAGCGCGCCGCTGCTGGCGAGCATGGACGACAAGGTGCTCGAACAACTCGCCAACGTCGCTAAGCTCCCCGGCCTGGTCGGTGCGGCGATGGCCATGCCCGACGCCCACTGGGGCTACGGCTTCCCTGTGGGCGGCGTCGCCGCCTTCGATCCCGAACAGGGAGGCATCATCTCTGCCGGCGGTGTCGGGTTCGACATTTCGTGTGGGGTCCGCTGCCTGCGCACACATCTACAGTTGCGTGACGTCGAAAGTCGCCTGCCGCGACTGGCCGACGCGCTCTTCCAGGCCATCCCCGCCGGCGTTGGCGAAGAGGGCTTGCTCAAGTTCTCGCCGGCCGAGCTCGACGAGGTACTCGAAGGCGGCGCGCAGTGGGCCGTCCGTAAGGGCTTCGGCGTGCCGGAAGACCTCGAATACGTCGAAGAGCGCGGCCGGCTGGCCGGCGCGGCGCCGGCCAGCGTCTCACCGCTCGCCAAGAAGCGACAGCGCGGCGAGATGGGCACCCTCGGGTCGGGCAACCACTACCTGGAAGTGCAGGTGGTCGAGCACATTTGCGACCGTGGCGCCGCCACTGCCTACGGTCTCGAAGAAGGGCAGCTCGCCGTCTCGATCCACTGCGGTTCGCGAGGCCTGGGCCACCAGATCGGCACCGACTACCTCGTCAGCCTCGCGAAAGCGGCGAACCGCCTGGGTGTCAAACTACCCGACCGCGAGCTGGCGTGCGCGCCGATCGAGTCACCCGAGGGCCAGCAATACCTCGGCGCGATGCGTGCCGGCGCCAACTGTGCCCTCGCCAACCGCCAGATCCTGGCGCACCTGACCCGAGAGGCGTTCCACCGCGTCCTCCCCGAGGCCAAGCTCGAGATGCTCTACGATGTCTCGCACAACATCTGCCGGCCCGAGCGCCATAGGGTGGATGGGCAGGAACGGTTGCTCTACATCCATCGTAAGGGCGCCACCCGGTCCTTCGGCCCCGGCCAACCCGATGTGCCGGCGCCGTACCGTGAGGTGGGCCAGCCGGTGCTCATCGGCGGGAGCATGGGGACGGCTTCCTACATTCTGGCCGGGACGGCGGAGAGCGAGGCGCGCACCTTCTCGTCGGCATCCCACGGCGCGGGCCGGTCGATGAGCCGCCGCCAGGCGCTCAAGCAGTGGCAGGGGCGCGAGCTGGTCGACGAGCTCGCTCGCCGCGGCATCCTGATCCGCACCAAGTCGATGCGGGGCGCCGCCGAAGAGGCGCCGGGCGCCTACAAAGACGTCGAGCTCGTCGCTGAGGCCACCGAGCGCGCCGGCCTCGCCCGCCGCGTCGCCCTGCTACGCCCCAAGGTGTGCATCAAGGGGTAACGCGTTCCAATCACCCTCCCGGCTTGGCGTATCGGGCGCGCCAGTGCTCGAGGGAGCCGTCGTCTTGCGGCTCGTAGTCGAGCAACTCCTTGGCGTTGGCGAGGTCCCACTTCTTCTCGCTGCCGCCAGACACGCCGTAGAAGATGCCGAAGGTAAGATAAGACTCGATGCACCGCCAGGTGAGCTGGGCGAGGTCGCGCGGGCTGAGCCAGCGCGCCATGCCCGGCTCATAGTCGCGGCCCGGCTCGTCCTTGCCGTTGAAATTGGCGATGCGCAGGCAGAACACGCGCACGCCCTTGCGGTCGGCGTACAGCCGGCCCAGCGCCTCGCCGAACGCCTTGCCCGCCCCGTAGATGCTGTCCGGCCGCACCGGCGCGTCCGGCGTCGAGACGATCCCGTCCTGTTCGTTCAGCCCAGTGACGTGGTTGGTGCTGGCGAAGACGACGGCATCGACCTTGTTGATGCGCGCCACCTCGAGGATATTGTAGACGCCGCGGATGTCGACGTCGATCGTGTTCTGCGCGCGCTCGGCCTGTGTCATCGCCCGCCGCACCGGCGCCAGCGCCAGGTGGACGATCGCGTCGACGCCGGCGGTGGCTTCGAGCATTGCTTCGAAGTTGGCCACGTTGCCGATCACCACCTCGTCACCCGGCTCGACATCCGGGATCTTGGAATGGAACAGCAGCCGGAGGTCATAGCGGTCGCGCAGATGCTTGCGCAGTGCCGTGCCGACGACCCCTGCGGCCCCGGTGATGAAGACCTTCTTGCGCCGTGCGCCCTCCACCTCTCTAGTGTCTTGCGCAGTTCTCGTTGTTTGTGTCACCGATGCTCTCCTCCTGCCAAGATGTGCGGTTTGTGCGGTTGATGATAACCGGCGGGCTCACACGCGGGAGACGCCGCTAGACATAACGTGCGACTTGCCCTCAGCGCTATAACCAGACTGGAGGATGCGGTGGAGATCGTAGACGCACTGATCGCTTCACCCTGGAGCCGCTACGCAGCCATAGTGCTCATGGCCACAGGTGCGATGCTGATACTTCGAGCAGCAGGCCGCATGGGTATCCCGAACAGCGGGAGCGATTCGCTGCTGCGCTGGATTCGGCGCTTTCGCGCCGCCGCCATCGGTCTCGCCGTCTTTGGCGTGGGCGCGGCGTGGCTGTGGCAGCAACCGTGGCTGCTGGCGGTTGCGCTCGGCATCGGCCTGGAAGAAACGCTCGAATCGAGCTCGTATATCGCCGCTCTCGAACAAAGACGATCCGCTCGCCCCAACAAAGCCGCGCCGGGCTGAGATCACAATAACCGGTCGAGAACCGGTCGAGCAACGCGCACAGTTCCATAAGCAGGTAGGCCGAGACCGGTCCTCACCGCGCGACCGGGCACCGGCTGCGTACGCAGAGCTTGTTGGGGTCACATGCGGCTGCACCCGCTATTCTTCATGTAACCAGTCAAGGCGACAGACT
Source organism: Chloroflexota bacterium (assembly GCA_016199265.1). Taxonomy (GTDB): domain Bacteria; phylum Chloroflexota; class UBA11872; order UBA12225; family UBA12225; genus JACQGX01. Next base: position 11,294 of record JACQGX010000017.1, read on the forward strand.
CCGTTGGAGGAACACAGGATCATGGCAGTGGCGGCACCAGCGGCGGGAACGACGTTCGAGGCCGTCATGCGTGAACTGGAGACGTTAGGCACCGAACAGAACCGCAAGATCTACAAGCGGCACGGCGCGGGGGACAACCTGTTCGGCGTCAGCTTCGCCAACATCTACAAGCTCCAGAAGCGCATCAAGGCCGACCACGACCTGGCCCGCCGCCTCTGGGACACCGGTAACGCGGACGCGCGTATGCTCGCCTGTCTAATCGCTGACCCAAAGCAGACGACCGAAAACGACCTCGACCGCTGGCTCGGCGACTGCACCTACTACGCTGTCGTGGACATGTTCGTGGGTTGCATCGCCGCCAAGATACCAGGCATTCCGGCGCGCGTCGCCCGCTGGACCGCCTCGGACGGCGAGTTCGTCGGCCAAGCCGGCTGGGACTTGCTCGCGCACCTGGCGATGCACGATGCCGCACTACCCGACAGCTACTTCCTGGGGTATCTGCAGACGATCGAGCGCGACATCCACACGAGCAAGAACCGCACGAGGCACACGATGAACAACGCCCTCATCGCCATCGGAATCCGCAACCCAACCCTCGAACAGGCGGCCAGGGCCGCCGCCCGGCGCATCGGCAAGGTCGAAGTCGACCACGGCCAAACCGGCTGCAAAACCCCGGACGCCATCACCTACATCGACCGTACCCTAGCCCACCGGCGCAAGAAGGCCGCGAAGTGATTTCGCGCCGAGCGCCACCCACACCCGCCGGTAGGAGTGTCTCGCTCACGCGGCTGTCGGCCGAGAACGCGGCGTGCGGATGGTACGTGGGCGTCTAAAGCAAGTGCAAAGTGCAAAGTGAGGCAGGCTGGTACGGCCATGGGCTGTGGTAGTACGCTTCTCTACCATGTCTTCGCTGACCGCTACAGCGCCGCGAGCGCCGCGCGATAGAGGGCTTTTGATAGTCTCGAACCGCTGGCGTCCGCTTTTTCGTGTGCCCGGCATCAATAGCTACGGCGCGTGGCGCACGTTCACTTGGGATAGCCAAGGTACGCGGCAACACGGGGCGGCTTTACTGCCGACGGAGGCACCATGGCGCGGGCTCTTCGCGGCGCTCGACCAACTTGGTTCGTCACTCTCGGACGCCCCGGTATCCATCGAGGACGAGGCCGACGCAATCGCAGCCTGCTGCTGGCGCTACGGAACATACGTGCACGTACTCACTGGTGGGGAACTCTATCCGTCATTCCGCACAGATCCGGGCTTATCACGCATCAGTGATAGTGAAATGCGGCGGATCACCATTGAGTTCTCGGCAGCGCTAGCGGCTTGGCTCCAGACGAGGCGAGACGAGCCTGGTCGCCATGCGCAGCGAGTGCGCGCCGCTCTCCAGGTACTGCCGATACCATGGCTCAGTCGACGCCAGCCTTGGTGGGAAAACAGCATTCGGTACGCTGCGAGGCAGCGACAGGAGTACCTTGAGCACGCGTTCGCTGAACTGCGAAGCCAGGACCCGGAGCAGGCCACCGTGCCTGCAGCAGGCAACCGCAGAATGCTGCGCCAAGAAGCGAACTGGGCCGTCCTCGCCTGCTACCGCAACGGGCCGGTGGAGGATCTGCACGCGGGCACATGGAGCCATGGCTCAGAGATACCTGGCTTCGTGCGGCTCTATGCTCGGGAGATTGAACGCCTGGGATGCAACATTGCCGAACGCATCGCAATACATCTTGCCCTGCGTAGTGGACTTTCTCGAGAGGCCATCAACGTTATCGCGTCGGCGGGATCGCCCAGAGACTGGAGCCTCACAGATGACACATCCCACGTAGCGTTCTTGGGTATGCCAAACGCCGGCCCACTGATGCCGCGCCTGCAGCATCTCGCCCAACGCTATCCAAATCACTACAGCACCTCTATCGAAGCAGGGGGATACGATATCCGCTCCGATCGCCCCGTGGACAGATGAAGGTGCGCTCAGCATGGGCTGGGAAATGGCGAACAGCGCGGCGCACCAAAGACCATTCGTTGCTGGGCAGCATGAAGCTCGTCACGATTACCGACCTCATTAGTGCCGGGAGTTTCCCGGGCAGCCCTACCCATGGGCGCGTGATGGGGGACTTGCGTGAGGCCATTGCTGCCGTCCACTGGCCACCAGGCTCGGCCCACTTCACCATCTATCCCGAAAGTGGCAAGAAGCGAGGCGCAGGAAACGGCGTCGGGCCCATCAAACAGGGCTTCGTGGAGAAGCTCAAGACGTTGGGCTGGCGGTTAGAGGAGCGATACCCGCAGCGCACTACAGGCCAGCGGCAAGTGCACCGCCCAGGCGCATTCGATGCTTGGCTCGATCTGTCGTCGGACGGTTGGTCACCGTTCGTGACTGAATGGGAAACCGGCAACATCTCATCAAGCCACCGCGCTATCAACAAGATGGCCATGGGGCTACTTGGCGGCCACATTTCAGCCGGTGTGCTTGTGCTGCCAACCAGAGCGTTGTATCGCTACCTGACCGATCGCGTCGGCAACTACCAAGAGCTAGAGCCGTACTTTCCGCTGTGGTCGGCCCTATCGATAAAGGATGGCTACCTTGGCGTGGTCGCAGTAGAGCACGACGCCACGAGTACGGAGGTGCCACGCATTACGAAGGGCACTGACGGGCGGGCGCTGATCTAACTCGAAGAATCGGCGTGGTACAACGACTCGTCAGCCTGCTCCAGTAGGCTCAATTGCCCAACGCCCAACGCCCGCTGGCGGCGGTAACGAGTCATTCCCTTGGCGGCATCGCCTAGATTCTTCGGCAGCACGTTCGCAGACTCGCCACGAAGTCGGCGGACAATTGGCTCACAGTCACCGAGTTCAATGCCGACCCAGTGGCGGTGCATCTCTTCCGCCGCCGCGTAAGTCGTGCCGCTGCCACCAAACGGATCCAGCACCACATCGCCGGGCTGACTGGAAATCTCCAGGACGCGTCTCAGCAGCTTGATCGAGAGTTCGTTGGCCGACCGCCGTTTCGTAGACTTGTGCCGGACAGGCGGAATATCCGTCCACACGTCGGTCAGGTTCAATCCTTCTGGGTTGAGCTTGTCGCGGTGACCGCCGTAGTCTTTAAGGTCTCCGCCGCAGTGCCGACAAACAGGGATCGGTACACGTGGACGGTTGAAGAACTTGGGCTTGCCCTTGGTGTAGTAGAGCAAGCTGTAGTGTGACGGATAGAGACGGCCAGGAATTGGAAGTGAGTACTTGATGTCTACGGCGATCCAGTGGCGGAAGAGCATGCCCTCCATATTTAGCCGGTGGCCTAGCTCGATATTCCAGCGAGGCAGGTTGAACAGGTAGAACGCGCCGCCAGGCTTAAGCACCCGCACGCATTCCGTGATCCAGCGGCCGCACCAGCCAAGATACTCTGCATCGGCCAGGCTATCGTTGACGCTCTTACCGTAGTCCTTGCCGAGATTAAATGGGGGATCGGCGAACACCAGATCAACACTGGCGTCGTCCATCTCCGGCAGGATCTCCAGACAATCTCCTTGGTAGAGCCGACCGAGTTGAGTGCTGAACAGCAACGGCCGCATGACTTCATCGTAGAACACCCGTTCTTCTTGGTCAAGTCGGTCAACCCGGTTAGGCGGTTGCCCTACGGCTGTCGTAGCCACCAAAGCAGCGCTCATGTGTACCCCAATCATAGCTGCGGCCGGAGATGCCAATGGCATCCGCCCCCAGTCCTGTACTATCGCGATGATACACGACATCGTGTACTTGCATCAAGTGCCGCTTCTATCGCGTCGGCGCTCTGGGAAGCAATCCAGCATCCGCCTGGGTTGGGAACATTTGCTTTTTATGCCGGAGGTCGCCGATGCGCGACTACCCGGCAGGCGCTACCGCCAATTGCGCCCGGACGAAGTCGCGCGTCTCTTCCACCTCGGGCTCCTTGAGGTGCTCGATTACGAGGGCGCCGTCGAATCCGGTCTGGCGCAGGAGGCGGACGAAGAGCGGCCAGTTGAGCACGCCGGTGCCGGCGCGCGGCAGCGCGCACTTGCGCTGGCCCGGCACAGGGCGCACGTCCTTGGCGTGGGCGATGGCGATGTAGTCGCCGACCTGGGCGAAGACGTCGTGCAGCACCTCGTCCTGGCGTTCTAGCATGGCCGGCGTGAAGTAGTTGTTGGGGTCCATCACGATCTGGACGTGCGCCGGGCCGAAGTGCTCGACGGCGGCCCGGGCGCGGGCCGCCGTGTTGATGACGTTCTCGACGTACGCCTCCAGCGCGATCACCGCGTCGTGTGCCTCGGCCTCGCGCACGCACGGCGCCAGGATATCCAGGAATTCCCGCCAGGCGTCCTCGGTGTCGTTGTACGGGTCGGCTTCCCACTCGCTCTGGCGGTTGAATGCGCCCGTCTCGGTGGCAGCGACGTTCGTCCCAAAGGCGCGCGCCCACCGGATGCGGTTCTCGAAGCCGTCCAGGTTGCGCCGCCGGCGCTCGGGGTCAGGATGCGTCAGATTGGTGTACGCGGCGAGCGCGCAGATGCCGATGCCCTCCGACTCGAAGGCATGCCGGACACGGGAGGCATCCCGCTCCGAAATGCCTTCTGGACTTAAGTCGACCCCCGGCACGTTGAGGCGGAGCTGGACCGTCTCAAAACCCAGCGCGCGCGTCTTGGCCGCGACCTCCTCCGGATCGCGCCCCGTGATCACGTCAGAAAAGATGCCGAGTTGCACGACTGGTGGCCCTCCATTTGTTTGTTGTGTCCGGTGCTGTGTTGCCTTCCATCCAGTGTACACCGACTTCTATGAGGTGATCCGCGAGCTGGCCCGCGAGTACGGCGTTCCCGTGCGACAGCCGGTACCGGAGCCGGTATACGGCCGGATCAAGCTGAAAGGAAGAGGCGGTGCGGCGGCCGCGATCATGCCGGTGATGCTGCGGTTCGCCGTCCGGCACCCCCTGCTGGCGCTACACCTGCTGGCGCACGCCACACCCGCCGCGTTCAAGAGGAAAGCGGATGCCCTCCGGCAGGCGGGGATCGCAACGCCCGACTGGTTCGTCGACGCCTTCTTCGGCAATCCGACGATCGACTGTTTCATCTCGATCCTGAAACAGTTGCCGCCCGGCGTCGGCGAGATGATGGTGCACCCCGCGATGGTCGACGATCCGTTGCGGGCGCTGGGTGGGGGTTACGTGGCGCAGCGGGAGACCGAGCTGGCGGTGCTGCTCGACCCCCGCGTGCGGGAGGCGGTGGCCACCTATCGTGTCGAGCTTGTGGATTTCTCGTTTTTGCGCCGAGCCTAGGGGGTGATAGTACGCGACCGCTTCGATACGGCTGACTGGCGAATTCGGTCAGGACGGCATCGGATCGCTTGGCTTCGTCAGCGCGCGAATCGTGGCGAGGAGCGCCGCCTCGCCCGAACAAGCCCAAGCCGTTTAGGAGTCCCAAAGAGCAACCACGGATGCACACCGGTACCCATCGGCGTGTCCGCTGATCTATCGGTGGGTATTGGTGTGCATCTGTGGTTTGGATCAGCGTGTTAAGCCGTGCTGTCGGAGAGTGCCCAACAACCGGTCGGCGACGGTTTCGCCGCCACCCCACCACATGCCCCAGTGGCCACCGCTCGGAGCAAGGTGGGAATGTCTGATGCCGCCGCGTCGCCGGCACGACGCTGGTTGAGGCCGGCGGGAAGTCAAGGCACTCATATTCTGGCGTCCGTCCCCGCCCTCTCCCCTGTTCCGGCGGCGCTGTCGCGAACCGGCGCCGGCGGTGCGTGCATCTCCTGGCCCGCGCGGCGAGCGGTGGTGCGCACTGGCTTGAACGGCTCACATGCGCCGACGTGGCTCGAACTCGGCGATTGCGTCGCGTGAGACGTAGGCGCCGGCGTGTGTCTGTAGCCGCAGAAGTTGCTACACGAGATCTCCACAGAATCTCAAGGCGAATTCCATTGCAACTTCGGAGCATCGTAAGGGCTGCCTGTTCGCCGCACAGCCAGAAATGAGGGGATGCCTGGGCCGGGTCGTTCGCCTGTTGGATGTGCTCGGCGCCCCTGGGCAGAGGCAGTGTCGATGCAGGCCGGCCAGCGCCGGCCAGCTTCGGCAACTGGCGGGCTTGCCAGATGCGTCGCCCAAGAATCGGCCGCGCCGGACTGGTACCCCGAGCTGGAGGTCCTGCCATGCGAAATGCGCGCGTGATTGCCGCCCTTCTCACTGTCTTCGTCGCGCTGGCGACGGCCAGCGTGAACGGCCCTTCTGCCACCCGGGCGCAGCAGATTACGTCGCCTGGGCCCAGCGCGACCCCGCCGGCACCTCGGCCGCGGGAATTCGTTCCCGCCCAAATGCTGCTACGCTTCAGACCCACAGTACCGCGGCAGCGCGCCGACCAACTATTGGCCGACCGGGGACTGTCGCGCCTCCGCCGCGTCGAGGCGCTGGACGTCGACGTCGTGCGCCTGCCACCGGGCCTCACCGTCGCGCGGGCGGTCGAGATCTTCACCAACCTCCCCGAGGTCGAGTTCGCCGAGCCAAACCTCATCCTGCGGATCCTCGTGATCAGCGATCCGGGGCTGGCGAACCAGTGGGCGCCGCAGAAGATCGCCGCGCCCACGGCCTGGTCGACGACCGAGGGTGACCCCGCGCTCGTCGCCGCCGTGGTGGATACCGGGGTCGACTACCGCCACGGCGAACTGGCGCCCAACATCTGGAGCAATCCCGGCGAGATACCGGGCAATGGGCTCGACGACGACGGCAACGGCTACATCGACGACCTCCGCGGCTGGGATTTCGTCAACGGCGATGCGGACCCGCTCGACGATCACTTCCACGGGACGGCCGTCTCGGGTGTCATCGCGGCGGCCCCGACGAGCAACGCGTCCGGCGTCGTGGGTGTTTGCCCCCGCTGCCGCATCATGCCGGTCAAGGTCTTGGATGCCAGCGGCAGTGGCAGCCTGGACGCGGTGGCCGGCGGCATCTCCTACGCCGCCGACAACGGGGCCCGGGTGATCAACCTGAGTCTGGGCGGCCTGATCGGGTCGGCCACGCTCGAGTCTGCCGTCAACTACGCCTGGAACAAGGGCTCGCTTGTAGTTGCGGCGGCCGGAAACGACGGCGCCGATAGCCGCCTGTACCCGGCCGCGTACGCAAACGCGATGGCGATTGCTGCCACGAACGTCGGTGACTACCGCTCCTGCTTCTCGAACTTCGGCCAGGGCTACGTCGCGGTTGCCGCCCCAGGCGAGTCCATTTACACGACGACACCGGTAGACGCCACGGGCAGCGACACCTATGGGACGTACTCGGGCACGTCGCTCGCCACTCCCCACGCGACTGGGCTCGCCGGCCTGTTGTTCTCCCAGGACCAGACCAGGAGCAACGTGCAGGTTCGAGATCTGATGCAGTCGTCCGCCGAGGATCTGGGCGCGCCGGGGCTCGACCCCTACTTTGGGTCCGGGCGGATCAACGCCGCTCGGGCCGTCCTGAACGATACGACCCCGACGACACCTCCGCCCGGTCTGTTCTCCGACGACCTAACGGCGTCCGGGTACGCTCACGCCCGCAAGCTGGCGCGTGACGCGCATGGCACGCTGCACCTGACGTGGCACGGCCGCTCGGGGAGCCAATACCAGGTCCTCTACGCGACCTCGAGCGACGGACAGACCTGGAGCGCACCCGAGGTCGTCTTCCAGAGCAGCGCCGGAACGTTCCACCCGGCGCTGGCAGTAGACGGCTCCTCCGTCTACGTCGCGTTCCCGAGCCTGGATCGTGCCACGCGCTACCGGACGTTCTTCACCCGAAAACCCCTTTCGGGCGGTAGCTGGTCGCCGCCGGTCCCCATGCTCGGCGGCCCGTACCACGCTGTGCGGCCGGATGTGTACCTCGATCCGGCGAGCGGCAAGCTGCACCTCGTTGCCTCCAGCTTCGACGACGCGCGCTACGTGTACTACACGGCGTCGAGTGATGGTGGCCAAAGCTGGGGTGCGGTCCGTCAGGTCGACGTCGCCTCGGCCGCCGGGCAACTCAGCCGGTACGCCGACGTTCACGCCAACGGATCCACGGTATATATCGCCGCGCGGACCGTCGAGTTCACCTTCTTTGGCCTAATCCCCGTCTATCGTCTGGTCACGGTCGTCTCGCCGGACGGCGGCGCCTCATGGGGCAGCCTGGTCGAGCACGCGAATCACCAAGGCTTGTACAGCGGGGAATATGGGGCCTCGCTCGCCGGCATCGGCGACCGACTCGCCCTCGCCTACGAGCACGCCGGCGGCATCTATGTCCGGCAGAGCACGGGTGGGACAAGTTGGGGCGCCGCTGACAATATCGCCGCCAGCGGAGCCTGGCCATCGGTAGCCCTGAGCGACGCCGGCCTTGTGTGGGTTGGATGGGAGAGCGGTGGGAGTCTGTTCCTTCGCCACCATACGGGTACGGCATGGGATCCGACCGAGACGGTGCTGGCGGCGACTGGCCTGAGCAAAGGCTACTACTTCAATCTCAAGCTCGGCGCGAGCGCCGAGAAAGTCGAATGGGCCGCCGCGAACTGTAGTGGCGCGCCATACCGCGTGACGTACGACTCACGCCCGGCCCCAAGTGGCCCAGCGCCCACGTCAACCGAAACGCCCACGCCAACCCCGAGCGCAACGGCGACGGCGAGCGCCACACCCACGGCCACACCGCCGGCGACGTCAACGCCGACCGCGACGGCGACGTCGACGAGCACGCCGGTTTCTGGGGCGACGGTGAAAACCGACAGCATCGCACTCACGGTGCAGACCAAGGGTTCGGCCTCGGCCCCGACCTACGAGGGGCGGGCGACGGTGACCGTCACCGACGGCAACGGCCAACTGGTCAAAGAGGCAGTGGTGAGCGCAACCTGGACGTTGAATGGCTCGACGCTCGCAGTCGTCCAGGGCACCACGAACGGCCAGGGGCAGGTCCGGGTCTCGTCGGGGACATTCCGGAACGGTTCCGGGAAGACGCTGACGATCATGGTGACCAACATTCAGAAGAGCGGGCATACGTTTGACCCGAGCGGGAACGCGGCGTCAGTCGATATTCCATAGCCCGCCGCGTGCTCCCGGCTGGCATGCCGGTGTGTGCGGCCTCATGAGCGCCATCGCTATCTCGTCTGATGGCCATATGGCCGTCATAACGACGAAGTTCGCCGTAATGACGCGCCCGTCGTGGGTATGGAATTGGCCCCAGATCTTATAGAGGCTGGGTACCGCAAATCTATGGTGGAACGTGCCGCTTGCGCGGTGGCGCCGGCATTCGCTAGATTAGACGCTCCGCCGAAGGTCGGAAAACCTGGCCTACACTGCGCCGGGCAGACCGGTCTTCTGCGCCGGATCTTCACCGCTCCTGGGCGTGCGCATCCCTTCGGCTGCGCTCAGGGCGGGCCCCTTCGACAAGCTCAGGGCAGGCCCAGGATGAGCGGATAGTGCGTGAATAGGCCGGGCTAACCGGTGCCACACTGGCTTCGCCGCGCAGCCAATCGAGCGTGACATGTACGAGTTGGGCCGGCTCACAGCCGTCGTTGCTACCCTTACTGTGGGCGAAGTAAGCTGATAGGAGTCGCGTCGATGACCTCGCGCTTTCTGGAGCGATTGGCAGAGGGGCCGTTGCTGTGTGACGGCGGGTGTTTTCGGGAGCTGGAGCGCACTGCCGTGCTCAGCCGGCTCACCGACATGCCGCGCGCGGTGCTGGAGTACCCTGAAGCCGTCTTGGCGATGCACCGGCAGTTCGCGCTCGCCGGCGCCGAAGTGCTCCAGGCCGTCTGCTGGAGCACCCGCGATGCTACCAGTACCGCCGGTCCCACCGTTCGCGACGAGCGCTATCGCGTCGCCGTACGCCTCGCCCACCAGGCGGCCGGGCCAGACCGGTACGTCGCGGGCACCCTCACCCGCTACGTCGAGGCCGACGACTGGGGCACGCTGACCGAGGCGCAGCGCCGCCAGACCGAGCGCGAGTTCGAATGGCGCATCGGCGAGCAGGTCGACGCCGGGGCCGGCCTGTTCATCCTCGAGACGTTCGAGACGGTCGAAGAGGTCTGCCTGGCCATTCCGTACGTCAAGCGCGCGGGGCGGCCGTGCGTCGTGACGCTGGCGTTCGGCGAAACGCCCTTCACGCGCGACGCCTACCTTCCCGGCGAGGCGGCCAAACGGCTCGTCGACGCCGGCGCCGACGTCGTCGGCGCGAACTGCCGGCGGCCGCCGCGCACGCTCCTGCCGCTCGTCGAGGAGATGCGGCGCGCCGTCTCAGTGCCGTTGTGCACGCAGCCGGCAGCGTATGAGCCCTCGCCCGGCGAGGTGAGCGTCCCCTGGCTGGCCGCACCCAACGCCAGCGCGGCACCGGGGGCGCATGTGGTCTCGCCCGGAGCAATGGCCGCGTACGCGCTCGAGGCCGTCGCGAGCGGTGTGCGCCTCATCGGCGCGTGCTGCGGCGCCCAGCCGCACCACGTACGCGCCATGGCCCAAGCCCTCGGCAAACGCACGAACGTGCCGGTACCGGAGATTGCCCGCGCCCCGGTGCTGGCGTGACGCAGCGGGCGAGCCGCTCATCCGCACCGCAGCGATCATCCTGCTCGCAAGCGCACGCCAACGCGTGTCGGTACCGGCGTGACCAACAGCCACGATAAGGTAGGGGTCCGGTTAATCCGCCAACTCCAGCCGCATCTCGTTCGTCTGGACGAAGCCGTGACGCTCGTACAGCGGCCTCCCCTGTAACGAGGCGTGCAGCGTGATGCGCCGGATGCCGCGCTCCCGGCACCAAGCGAGGATCGCCTCCAGCCCGCGCCGGCGGTGCGCCGGCTCGCACCACATGCTCAGGATCAAGCCCTCGGGCTCGCCGCGCACGTATCCGGGCCGCGGGAAGATCTCCCGCACCTGCACTCCCCCCCGCCGGCCACCACCTCCCCGTTGCGCTCGACGAGCCAGGCGGAAAAGACCCCGGCCGGCATCGCCCGCTCGAGGTAGCATCGCGAAGCGTCTTCGAGCACCGGAGCCTCCGCCGGCGCGATCATCCCCATTGCCTCGAACATCGCCCGTCGCTGGTACGCCAGTGCTGCGGCGTCGTCGACCGTCGCCGGCCGAAGCACGTACCTACTCATCTATGGCCGCAATGATGCCACACCTGCGCAGTTGCGCTTGCGCGCCCAGCCTGCCCCTTTGCCTGCTGGCTCACGTCGGCAGCTCACGTCGGCAACGCGATCCACGGATCGCCGGGGTGACAGCGCCACACGTGCTCCGCCACTCGCCGTCGACCATGTCGATCGCCCAACCGCCAGCCAGCAGGGCTTTGGGAACGACGCGGCTCATGCCTTGCGGCCCAGCGGCATGCTACCTTCGTTGGAACGCAGTTCGGCGGATGCGGCACACGGCTGCGCCGGCACGAGGCACACGGTATCGAACGATCAGGTGATCACGTGGCAGAGCGGATCCCCCGCGAGCAGTCTCAACTCGACAACCGCTGGCCACACGTGTCGGTGCTCGTCTTTAGCGAAGACCCGTGGGCAGTGCACTCGGCAGTCACGGAGATTGAACGCCGGGGAGCGCAACCCACGGTGCTCTTCGATGCCCCCGCCGCCACCCGCGCCCTCGAGCTGCGCCGGCCCCAGATCGCGATTGCCCACCTCGGCCGAGGTGTCGAGCCCGATCCGCAGGCGCTCGAATTCCTGAATCGCTTCCGATCGCACCTTGCCGGCCCGGCGCCGGCGGCGCCACTCATCCTGTTGGGCAACCGCGAGCTCGTCAACAGCCTGGCAGGCCGCCTCCCATACGCCGGTACGTGGCTCCAGCTCGTACCCGACGACGATCCCCAGCGATTCCAAGCCGCGCTGGACGCCGCGCTCGAGACGGCCAAACGGGGGAGCGCTGCCGCACCGGCAGCGGCCGCCACAGCGGGGCAACGCACGACCGGCCGCGCACTATCGGCCGCCGCCGTTCCGGCCGCGATCGTCACCGCGCTCCTACTGGGTGTCACGCTGCTCCTCGGCATCGCCACAATGGCGCAGCGGCGCGCAGCGCCGCCAAGCACGCCCACCGCAATGGTGCCGACCGCGACGGTGCCCGCCACGACCATGCCAGCCGCAACCGCCCTGACGGCGACGGGACCCGCCGCGACCGTCCCGACGGCGACCATTCCCGCCGCGACCACGCCCGAATCCGCCGGGGGTGGCGAGCTTGGCCGCACCGACAGCGCCGATCGCACCGAGGCGGAGCCGGCCACACCACCACCTGCGATGCCGCCAACGCCGCCGCCCACGCCCGCGGTAGGAATGCTGCCGGTGACCGGCTCGAGGTGATCTGCCCACGCTTGCGGGAAATTGCGCGCGGAATTAATCCTGTTGACATTTGCCTTGATGTTCCGTAGTATAAGTCGGCGCCGCCTGCTACGGCGCGGTGAAATCAGCGTAGGCGAGGTGAGGTGGCGCGATGCGCATTCCTTGGCGCGAGTGTACGGCGCGCTCTTGTCCGGCTACGTCCGGCCGCAACTCGGCGCTGCCGGCGCCCTAGCCGCGCTACTCGCCGGCAGCACGGCGCTGCAGCTCGCCGGGCCGCAGGTGATGCGCGCCTTTATCGACGGCGCCACCACCGGTGCCTCGCCCGGGCACCTGCGCAATATCGGCGCGCTCTTCATCGGTCTGGCGCTCCTCCAGCAGGCACTCGCCGTCCTCGCCACCTACCGCCACCCCACGTCCGGCCGGGGCATCGAGCACGCGAGCGTCAGCCTGCGCCGCGGCACGCTCACCGTCGTCACCGGCCGCGTCGGCGCCGGCAAGACTACCTTACTCCAATCGCTGCTCGGTCTGTTCTCTGCCGAATCGGGGCGTATTCTCTGGAACGGTGTACCGATCGACGACCCCGCGTCGTTCTTCGTCCCGCCGCGCAGCGCCTACACGCCGCAGGTGCCGCGCCTCTTCAGCGAGAGCCTGCGCGACAATATTCTGCTCGGCCTCGATCCCGCCACCGCCGATCTCGACGCCGCGCTCCGCCTCGCCGCCCTCGAGCGCGACGTCGCCTCGATGGACCAGGGCCTCGACTCCCGCGTCGGCCCAAAAGGCGTACGGCTCTCCGGCGGCCAGATCCAGCGCGCCGCCGCCGCCCGCATGTTCGTACGCCAACCCGCGCTCCTCGTCTTCGACGACCTCTCCAGCGCCCTCGACGTCGAAACCGAACGCACCCTCTGGGAACGTATCCTACCCCCCTCTCCCAACGGGCATAGGGGGAGATGAAAAACTGTCCGGGATCAGGGGGTCGTGCCATCGTAGACCTGTTGGGCCTGGCGGGACCAGGTGGGGCGTCCCAATCGGGGAGCGCCCACTCGACCGGCGGGGTCTGCCACGCACCGGCGATCCGGCGACAGGCCGTCCAGCCCCGGAAGAGCAGGCTGAGCTTGGCGGCGGCCGGACGGGAGGCGCCGGTGGGCGCCAGCGCGTCTGCCGACACGGCTGCGGGCACGTCTGCCGGGGCAGCGGTGGGGGGGGCAGCCAGCGCTTGACCCGCGCCGAGGGGCAGCGGGAGTTGCCACACCCGCGTGTCACCCGGCGCGGGGGCACGGCGCTGGGCGCGCGTGGCGAGATCGGCCAACTGCTGCGCGGCGTCGACGACGCCGGCCGCCAGACGCCAGTGGGTGGCGAGCACCAGTCCGCGGAGCCGGCGCCCGAGGCGCACCGGGTCGCGTACGCCGGTGGCCTCCAGATCCCAGCCGTGGGACGTCCAACTCAAGAAGAGCCGTTCGATCGGCCACCGGTCGGCATACTCCCGCAGGCGTGTGCGGGTCGGCGCCAGACTGGTCACCAGCAGCCAGGGCTCGTCCGCCCCGACCGCCCACACGCCCACGACCTGGCTGGCCCGCCAGTCCGCCGCCTTGAACACCCCAGCGATCCCCACCGGCTCGGTGGCCGCCCGCTCGCTCAGCCCCACGGCGCCACCGGTCTGGGCGCCACCGTCCAAGGCGGGTCCGCCCAAGGCGGGTCCGCCCAAGGCGGGTGGGCGGGTGGCCGGGGGATCAAAGCGGCCGCACCAGGTGGCCCCGGGCCGGGGCACGAGCGCGCGTCGCGCCACGGCCGTCCCGTCGCGCAGGCGCACGCAGGTCTGCCCCTGCACGCGCACGAGCCAGTGCCAGCCCAGGCTGGCCAGCAGGTCCAGCATCCGGGGCACGCCGTAGGCGCGGTCGGCCACCACCAGCACGTGGTCGCGCAGGGCCGGTGGGAGCAGGGCGTGTGCCTGCAGCAGCAGCCCCTGGAGCTGCGCCCAGTACTCGCCGGCGGGCAGCGGCGCGTGCTGTTGCCAGGTGCGCACCAGCAGCGGGAGCACCACGCCGCGGGAGGCCAGCCCCACCGCCAGCAGGTGCACGACGGCCGCCTGGCTGGTCTCATCGACCACCAGGCGCAGCCGGGGTCCCCATCGCCGGTGGGCCTTGGTCCCCGGCGGCGCGCTGGCCTCATGCTGCGCCACGAGGGCGGCCAGCAGCACCGGCAGCAGCGTCTGCAGCAGGTCGGGCAGCACGTGCGTCGGGTCGAGGCGGGCATCGTCCAGGAGGCGGCGCAGGCGGCGCCCAATGCTCTCCGCCTTGGCCGACGTGATGGCCAGGCCGTCGATGGTGCGGGTCAGGTCGCCCACCCCGCAGGTGTCGCCGGCCACCAGCCCGCTGACCAGCACCGCCAGCCGCTTGGCCGCCGGCTTGCGGTACCGCCCGGCGGGTAGGTGCGCCCGCAGCAGCGCGTACACCGACGCATACAGTGGGCGGTCTTCCGCCGGGCGCGCCTCCGCCGGCGGCGGGGCCACCACCGCCTGCCGGCAGACGCGGCGCACGTGGCGGGGCGGGTGGGGCTGGCTCGCCGCGCGGCCGCGCGCGCGGCGCTGGGTGCGGGGACGGACGACTCGTGGCCTACTTCCTCCGGCCCGCCCGGTGTGGATTCCCTGACCGGGTGCGCCCGGGCCGGGCCATCTCCTACCTTGCCACAGCGCCGGACAGTTTTGCATCTCCCCCTATGCACCAGGAGGGAAAGGGTCGGCCGCGCAACGACCATCGGCCGCCCAAAAGGCCGAAACGCGGACCGGGCGGCCCAACGTTGTTTGGGTCGGATCCCGCGCCCTCGGATACTCCACAGCCGGCTGATCCGCCGCTCGAAGGCAATCAGGGCGGGATCGGGTCTAATGGCAACGGCTGATGTCCACCGCGCAGTCGGGAACCCAGGAATCGTCGAGCATCGCACGAAAGAGGTCCTAGTGCTGAATCCCGATAGCCGCCCGCTCATCTCCGTCCGCAGGGCGGCGGAGAGGCTCGGCATCACCGAGAGCTCTGCATACCGCTGGCTGGCTGCCGGGGAACTTCCCGGGGCCGTCCGCGTGAACGGCCGGTCGTACGTGCGTCGGCGCGTGCTAGAGGCGCGGCTGCACGGCGAAGAGATCCCGCGTCCATTGGATGCGGCCTAGACTAGCGGCGCACGGAAGGCTGCCGGATGCTCGCTCCCGGATCACTCCGCTATGTATCGAAGGATGACCTCCGGGAACGGCCCGGCCCGTTCGACTGGCACGCGAATGCCGCGCGAGCCGACCTCATAGTCCCGGCGGCCATCTGTACTCCAAACCTCAGGAATTGCGTCGGCCAAGATGAACGCGGGAAGCAGATTTGTAGCGCAACGGATCCCACCGAGCGCGCGCTGTGTCATCGCAGTAAGTCGTCTGTCCGTGCAGAACACGCGCCCTGGCCCGACAAGCTGCCGAACCACTTCTTCTACAGCCGTTGCTCCCGCCGCCATTGCGATCGAGCCATCGGAGAACTGAACGATGTTGAATGCAGCGGCGGGCAAGTCTCGATCCTCAACGTCGACGAGGATGGCTCCGATCTGTTCCGTCGCGTGCCGAATCCGCTCTTCGGTTCTGGCCGTGGGTTGGCGAAGATACGAGCGAGCAACGAGAAGGTGCGTCGTTCCGCGGGAGTCCTGCAGGAGACTTGCGTGCAGATCTATATGTGTCTCCTTGAACCGGTAGCGCTGTTGCCTCGGTTCGACAAGAGCGGGGAGATCTGGGCTGCGCGGCGGCGGTCGTGCCGGTCAGGTTAGCTGGAAGACAGACTGGTCAAACCTGTAAGCAATGCACGCTGTCCCCCACTCGGGATGGTCCAGGTCCAGATTCGCGTAGGCTGTCGTCACGATCGTCCCATCTGGAAAGCACACTGTGCTGGGGTAACCCGCGTCAAAGTGGTTGTAGGTGTCCGCGAGAACGTACTCGCGCGTCCGGTCGAAAGACTGCCCGCCGTCGCGGCTGACGATCGCCCGTACGCCGAACGGGTACTCGCGATAGCCGTACGTCGCAATCACGAAGCCGTTCGGCGTACGGACCAGCGAGCCCGGAAGGCGGCGGGCCTGCGTCTGCTCGTCGCCGCCCAACACTGGCTCCCACTTCGACCACGTTTGGCCCCCGTCGTACGAGTGACCCAGCATGCTGGGTGAGCGGTGGCCGCGCACGAAGGCCACCCAGTGACGCGCGTCCAGCGGCAGGAAGCCGGTCTCGCTCCTCCCCGGCTTGATGAGTGTCGGCGCGCTCCAGGTGTGCCCGTGGTCACGCGACCAGTACAGGTACGTCATGCGGCGCGGCAGTCCGGGGTTCTCCTTGTACTTCTCTGACCGATAGAGCCCCCGGGCGTTGAACACCAGCGTCCCGTCCACCAGCCGCCGCATCTGCCCGTGTGGCGCCAGGGCCAGATCCGGCGGCGGCTCCAGCCGTGCCGGCGCCGACCAGGTCTGTCCCCCGTCCGAAGAGCGGATCACTTCCATCCACAGGTGCCCCTGCGGCCCCGATCCGTTCTCGCTCCCCACCGGCTCACCTGTCGCATCGTAGGCGTCGAGCAGGCCGTACACCATGACCAGTTCGCCGGTGGCGGCTTGGCCAAGTGTGGGGTTGCGCGGATCCCAGTGGCGCTCGACGTCGCCACTAACCACTACCTGGTAGTCCGACCAGGTGCGTCCCCGGTCCCGCGAAACGCACAGACTCAGCTCGCTACCGCTGCCGCGGTGGGGTGCTCCCGTCCGCACGACGCACGCCAAGTCCGCGTTGTCCATCAGCAGCAGTACCGGGAAGAGGCCACCGCCGCGGCTGAACGGAGGAGGGAACGGGGCGTCGCCATAGTGGCAGCGCCGGGCGTCCTCCCGACACTGCGGGAACTCTCGGAAGAACTGCTCCGGATCAGGCGTCTCGCCCAGCGCCCACCACCGCCTCCCGGTAGCGACGACCACCTGCTCCTCGAGCCGGCCCCGCAGTCGGACCTCCGCGATCACGGCGCTGTCACCTGACTCCATACCTTCCATGGCGGTGGCAGGCTAGCGCCGAGCGAGCAGCACGTTGGCCTCGCGCGCGATCGCCTCGCAGACATCCTTGGGAGCAGGGCCTTCGCAGCGATTGAGCAGTGGCCCCATGTGCTTGGCCCATATCTCGTTCAGGGCATCCTGTTGCTCGATGACCTGGACGGTTTGCGCCGACTCGAACACATCCTTGAGGACGTGGAGGCTGGCGGGGTGCCCCTGCGTCTGCTGCTCCCGCATCCATGGCTCGAACTGGTGCCGGTAAACCGGCAACTGAGGAATCGCCCGCTGCTTTTCTGCCTGCTGCGCTGGGGTAACGGCAAACTTCAGATACTCCCACGCCGCGTCGGGGTGCTTGGCGTACTTGAGGACGGACACCTTCTCGGCGCTGAACACACCGGCCTTACGACGATGGCTGGGTAGTGGCACGATGTCGAACTCGTACCCGTACATGCGCCACGTCCGCGCGCCTCCGGTCCACAGTGGCTGCATCCCGAGCGTCCCCTTTTGCGCGTACCCGCCGACGCCACCGTCCCGTAGCGCCACGACTGCGGACTGGTCCTGGCAGGCCAAGGTGTGGAAGTAAGACACGCACTCCACCGCCGACGGCGTATCGAGGGTCAGTCGCGTGCGATCCCTATTGAACAGGTCCGCGCCGAACGTCCAGAGCGGCCCCGACCGCCAGTCCGGGTTGCTGAGGGCCGCCGTCGAAGTGCCAATAACCTTCCGTTCCGGGTCCCGGGTGGAAGTGAGGCTTCGGGAGAGGTCGCGATGCCGCTCCCAGGTCCACTGCCCCTTGGCGTACAACTCGCCGGGCGTGGGCAGGCCGCCGTTGCGAAACAGGCCCACGTTGTAGAAGAGCACTTGTAGGTGCACGCCGAGGTAGAACAGCCCGACCTGGTTTCCCTTGTACCGCCCCGAGTCGAGGATGTTTGGCCAGATGTCTTGCACCTGCATCGACCCGCTATCTCGCTTGATCCGCGGGCCGAGATCAGCCAGCAGGCCCAGCGCCGCCAGCTCGACCAACGAGCGGGTGCGGATCACCGAGAGGTCTACCGACTCGCCGGAGGCAGCCTCGATCTTCCGCTTGCGCAGCCACTCCGTCTCATCCTGAGAGGGATCGTCGCCCGCCAACTCCACCTGGACGGTGATGTGGGGAAAGCGTTCTTGGAAGCGCTGGATCTCGGGTTCCACCACGGTTGGCAACCACGCGCCGAAAGGCACCGCGAATCGGATGGTGGCCGGCGTCCTGCCGGACGGTGGCCCTGGTGGGGCCGGCTCCCCCGTGGAGCCGAGCGGGGCGCAGGCCGCGCCCAGCAGCCCGATGCCGACGGTGGACGCACCCTTGGTCAGGTACCGCCGCCGCGTCCACCCCGTGCATCGCGTCCAGCGGGGCGCAGCACTTCGCTTCAAACTTGTCCCTGGGTTCATTGCTCTGCCTCCTCGAAACCCTGTCTTGGGAAGTGCGTGCAGACGATCACCCGACACGAACAGGCTCAGCCGCCGGGGGCGCTGACTCGGCGCCCGCAGCAAGCGGATACCCGAGGCGCTCGGACAACCGGCCCGCCGCCTTGACCACCATCGCCGCCAGTTCGCCGTGGCGCTCGGCCGGGAATCTGCGGCTGTCTCCCGACACACCGATGGCCGCAATCACTCGTTCGGTGTAGTCGCGCACAGGCGCGGCGAAGCAGCGTGAGTCGGGCGCGTTTTCTCCCACGTCGGTGGCGTAGCCGGCGGTCCGCACCCGCCCTGCCTCCGACACCAGATGCTCCAGGGTAGTGATGGTGTTAGGTCCGCGAGGCGCCAGACCCCTCTCATCCACGAATCGCGCGAGCTGATCGTCCGAGAGCCCGGCCAGGAAGACCTTGCCCAAGGCGGTGCAGTGGGCGGGGTTGCGGCTCCACGGCGGTACGTAGGTATCGAGGGAGCGGAGGTCGCGGACGATATCGATGTAGACCACTCCCCCCTCGCGGAACAGCGCCAGATTCGCGCGGCCGCCGCTGCTGAGCATGAGGTCCTTAAGCAGTGGTCGCGCAAGTGTGGCCAGCTTGGTGGCCGTGCTCACGCGGCCACGCAGCTCCGCCGCGCGCAAGCCGACGTGGTAGCGGCCGGTGTCCAGGTCCTGCTCGGCGTAGCCCAGTCGCTGAAGCAGACGCAGCAGACGATAGGTCGTCACCATCGGCAGGCCCGCGCGGGCCTGGATCTGGGCCACGGTGGTCCCTTCCGACTCGGCACCGATTGCCTCGAGCACGGCGAAGGTGCGCTCGACAACCCGGATGGAGCCATCGCCATGTGACGTTGTGGGAGTAGATTTCTGCATTTTGGTAATTCGTTGCCGCTAGGTGGCGGTAGTGTACCATGACTGATGCCCCGTGTCAACGGTCCGCATTCACTCGGGTGCAGGCAATTGTTCCGGGGACCGCCACTGGCTGTAGGGGCGTATAGCTATACGCCCAGGCGCGGCGGCCGGGCGTATCGCCATACGCCCCTCCACGTCCTCCCCGCATCCCGAAGTGTTGCCTGCACCCGGCGCTGGGCACGGTCGTGGACGCGCGTGGCCTCCGCTCGGGTGAGCGCGCGCTTCAGGTCACACTCGAGTTGGCGGAGCTCCCTTTCGATGACAGCGCACTCCAGGAGCAGTAACAGTAGTCGTTCACGGGGTAGCGCCACCGA
>JACQGX010000313.1 GCA_016199265.1 Chloroflexota bacterium
GTGCGTGTCTTCCTCTGTCATGTGCGTCTCCTCTGTTGCGCGTGATTGTCAAGTAGCACAGGTAGCAGTCTGCCGCTCACGCTGCCTGGCTGGCTGTCGTGCAAGAGTACCTCCGCCGCCAGAGCCAGACCCCCACCCCCTGTCCGACGAAGACCGCGATGACGCTGAGGATGAGCAGCAGCGTGTAGGGGGATTCCTGCCGCACCACCCCGCCGTAAAAGATCGCATGCGCGATGACCAGCGCAAACAAGGCGTAGTTCAGGCGCTGGAGGTTCTTCCAGGTCCTGGCCTTGAACTCCCGCAGGGCGGCGTCGGTGGAAAGAACCTGCAACACCAGCACGATCACCGTGGCGGCAAGCCCGGTCCAGTTCCCCCAGCCAAAACTGTTGGTCAACGGGCTACCGTCGGGCGCGAAGAAGTAGTTGAGGATGCCGTTGATCGTCAAGCTGCCTTCCACCTGGAATCCGAAGATCACGTGGACGACGCTGACGATGGCCGTCCACGTCCCCGCGTCACGGCGCCAATAGCTCGAGACGGGATTTCGCCTGCGGAGCAGGAGGTTGGCCGGCCCGATGAGGAGCGTGAGCCCGAGAAGCCCGGTGGCGACGTAGCCGGTACCGACGGTCCACTGCCGCATGCTGAGGCCGAGGAAGAAGTTTCGTCCCATCCCCATCATCTCGCCCTCACCCATTCGCGCGGCTCGGTCCCCGCCCCTATCCGTTGGTGCGGCTTGGCCCCCGCCGTGCTCGCTCGGTGCGGCTTGGCCCCCGCCGTGCTCGCTCGGCATTGGTGCCATCGGTCCGCCCCCGCCTCGCTCTCGCTGCTGCACCGTCTCATCCTCGCCCGGCCTGACCACACCGGCCGGTCCGCCCCCCATTCGCTCTCGCCGCTGGGGGAATGCACCACTGCGGATGTCCACGTGCGGGTACGCGTTGGTGTCGAAGAGCGGGAAAGTGTTAAACACGACAAGGACCAGGGCGCTCACGAGTGCGAACGGCAGGTGGAAGCGAAGAAAGCGATGAGACCAGTCGCCGCTGGCGCCGCCAAGCGGCTGGTTCGAAGCTCGGATGGCTGACTGCGTACTCATGGGTGTCACGGTCATCAGTGGCCCTGGGCGCCACCCACGGGCGGTGTGTGGCCCCCAGTGCCGCCAGGCCTACCGCCGGTGAATGGCAGGATGACGTACACCAGGACCAGGCCGATCGCGATGATCCCAGCCACATTCGCCCAGCGTGGTGTGCCGGGTGGTCGGTCCTCGGCCGGCCTCACGCCGGTGCCGTCTATCAATATCACGCCCCGTGAACCGCGCAGCGAACCGAGCAGCGTCGGGCGCTCCGCGTCCTGGGTGAGCTCGGCCGCCGCGACGAACGCGACGCCCCAGGCGATGGCCGCAAGACCCCAGACCGGGCCGAGGGTCGAGGAGACGTCCGGGTAGACCAGCGAGGCGAGCCCGAGGAGGGCCGGGAGGAGGCCGGCGACCCACGCCGGGAGCCACCAGCCGTCGGGCCGCAGGCTCGCCAAGATGCCCACCCCGACGACGGTGAAGCCGAAGGCGGCGATGAACCCGTAGTGGCCCATGCCGGCGTGGTCGTCGGGGACGGTCGCCTGCAGCCCGATGTTGGTGGCCGCGTACGCGAGCAGCGGCACGGCGGCGACGGCGACCAGCGCGAGCAGCACCCAGCTGACTCGCGAGACGCTGAATGAGCGGAAGAAACCGCGCCCGGTCGGGTGAAGAAGTGCGGCAATGACCGTCATCGCAATGACCGAGGGCGACGGGTTGTACAGGATGACTCTGGCCACGTCTGCAGAGAGGATGGCGGCCAACAGCAACCCGACCCAGGGGATGAGTGCCATCACCATACCGCCGACGTTCTTCGAGGGCCGCCGGAGCTGGGCGAGCATCCCCACGACGGTCGGCACGAAGATGAACCCGAACGTGAGATCGTGCATGCGGTGGGATGGCTGGGTGAAGTGCGCCATTCCCATGAAGCCGGGCTGCACCTGCATCATCACAATCATCAGGCCGTATAACCCGGCCAGTCCAAGGGTGACCAGCACGGCAAGTGCGAACACGGGCGAAGCGCGAAGCGACTGCAGCGTTTCGCGAAGCGACTGCATCAGTTCGACCCTCCTGGTCGAACCGTCGGCCACCGGCGATAGAGTGCTTGTCACGTTCCCGTTCTCCTTGATCGGCTTGATCGGCCGGACGGCCGCGTGGTGCTGGACTCGCTCGCTCGCTTGCGCGCACCCTCGGCCAGGGCGAGCACGGCGTTAGTGTCCGGCCCGGCTGCCCTGGGCGGGCTGCCCAGGTTGGCCCTGCTGCCCGGGCGCGTGGGCGCCTTGGCCCAATTGCCCGAGCTGGCCCCCGAACCATTCGGGCACGAGACTGACCGCTGCGGCGGTGAGCGTGCCATCGGCGGCGGGCTGGCCCTGCGCCTGCACGGTGACGCGGCTGCCGGGGGTGATATCGGCCACGGAACCCTGGGTCAGCCTGAGCACCTGGGTCTGGTCGGTCAGCACGACCTTGAACTGCTGATTGTTCGGCCCGGTGACGTACAGGGTCCGCGCCTCGACGCGATCAACCGTTCCGAACGCGCCGGCGCCGCCCAGGTCGCCTTGGGCCTGCACCGGCGGCGCCGCGCCGCGTCTGCCAATGGACACACCGGCGCCAAAGGCGGCGCCGCCGGTGAGTGCCACGGCGACGACGCCGAGCAAGAGAGTCCTGAACATGGGTGCGTTCCTTTCATGAGCTTGGTGAGCTTGGTGAGCTTTGGGTGAACAGGTCGCGCGATCACTCGTAGCGCAGCGCCTCGATGGGGCTAAGCCGCGACGCCTTGACCGCGGGGTAGACGCCGAAGAACAGGCCGATCAACGCGGAGACGGTGAAGGCCAGCAGGATGGCGTCCGGTGACACGACTGTCTGAATCGGCTGCGCGTCCGACCCGCCTAAGCGGATGCCGTTGAGCAGGCGCGAGCCGCCACCGCCGACGAGGATGCCGGTGGTCCCGCCGACGATGCTGACCACGGTCGCCTCGATCAGGAATTGGGAGAGGATGTCGCGCCGCTTCGCGCCGGTGGCCTTGCGGATGCCGATTTCCCGCGTGCGCTCGGTCACGCTCACCAGCATGATGTTCATGATCCCGATCCCGCCGACGACCAGTGAGATGCCGGCCACCGCCCCGAGGAAGAGGGTGACGAAGCCGGTGATCTGGGTAGCGGTTTGCAGCAGGTCCTCCTGGCTGCGGACGGTGAAATCGTCCTGGGCCACGCGGTGCCGCTCGCGCAGCAGGTCGCCGATCGCCTGCACCGCCGCTTGCTGCGTCTCGGGACGGTCGTCGGCCAGCTGCACGTTAATCGTGGAGACCGGGTTGCCGCCTTGCGCCGTGCGATGGCGGTTGAGGCGCGTCTGCATCGTGGTGAGGGGGACAAAGATGACGTCGTCCTGGTTACCCTGGGCCTGCGCGCCCTTGGACTCCATCACGCCGATCACGCGCAGGTTCACCTGGTTTACGCGCACCGTCTGCCCGACGGCGTCGCCGTCGCCGAACAGCGTCTGCTTGACGTTCGCGCCGAGCACGGCCACCAGCGAGCGAGCGTCGAGGTGCGCGCGCTCGATGAACTGCCCCTCGGCGGCCCGGAAGTTGCGCACGGCCTCGAACTCGGGCGTGACGCCGTTGAGCCGGGTGAACGTGTTTTGGCCGCTGGCGATGGTCTGGCCAAAGTTGATCGCCTCGGGGGCCACCGCCACCACCTGCGGCACCCGTCCGGAGTCGAGGATCGCTTCGGCGTCCTCCCGGGTCAGCGTCGGCGCGGTGCCGGCCTGCGCACGCACGCCGCCCTGGGTCTGGGCGCCGGGGGAGATGAAGAGCAGGTTGGTGCCCATCCCCTTGATCTGGTCGGTGACGCCGGCTTGCACGCCCTTGCCGATGGACATCAGGGCGATCACGGCGCCGACGCCGATGACCATGCCCAGCATCGTCAGCGCGGAGCGCAGCTTGTTCGCGCCCAGCGCCCGCAGCGCGACGCGCACGCTCTCCGTGAGGTTCACGCTGCTGCCTCCGCCGCTTCGTGGACCGCGCGGGCGGTGAGGTGCTGCTCCTCGGGCACGGCCTCGTCGTCGCTGATCTGGCCGTCGCGGAGGTGCAGGATGCGCCGCGTGTGGTAGGCGATGTCGTGCTCGTGGGTGACGAAGATCACCGTCAGTCCTCGCTCCCGGTTCAAGCGCTGCAAGATGGCCATGATCTCTTCCGAGGTACGCGTGTCCAGCGCCCCAGTCGGCTCGTCGGCGAGGAGCATGGCCGGATCGTTGACGAGCGCACGGGCGATAGCCACCCGCTGCTGCTGCCCGCCGGACAGCTCCGTCGGCCGGTGGTGCATGCGGTCCGCCAGGCCCACCGCCGCCAGCGCTTCCTTCGCTCGCTCCTTGCGGTTGTGTACGCCCGCGTAGAGGAGGGGCAGCTCGACCTGCTCAAGTGCGCTGGTGCGAGCCAGCAAGTTGAACTGCTGGAAGACGAACCCGATCTTCTTATTGCGCACCTCCGCCAGCTGATCGTCGTCGAGGGTGCTGGTCTCTACGCCGTCGAGCCAGTAGGTGCCGGTGGTGGGCTGGTCGAGACAGCCGACGATGTTCATCAAGGTCGACTTGCCGGAGCCGCTGGGCCCCATGATCGCCACCAGCTCGCCGCGCCGCACCTCGAACGAGACGCCGCGCAGCGCACGCACGGTGACGTCGCCCATCGTGTACGTCTTGGTCAGGTCCTGGACACGGATGATGACGTCCGCGCCCGGCGGAGTCTCTGAACGCGGCGGCTGCTCCAGAGTGGGCGTCTCGACTGCTGCCACGTCTTGTCCCTCACTCGGCGCTGCGACCGGCGCCGGCTTAGTGACCGCCGCCGCCGAAGCCGCCGCCGCCGAAGCCGCCGCCGCCGAACCCGCCTGGGGCACCGCCGAAGCCGGGCACGCGCACCTGCGCGGTGCTGGTGGTGGGAATGACCACTCGCTCACCCGGCTGCAGCCCGCCGACAATTTCGGTCTGCTGGTCGTTGGCCAGCCCGATCTGTACCTGGCGGGCCTCAGTCTTACCGTTGAGATCGAGCACTTCCACCGCACGGTTGCGGCCTTGCGTCTTGATGGCGCGGTTGGGCACCACCACCACGTTGTTCTTTTCGGCGGTGACGATCTGCGCGGTGGCCGTCATGCCCGGGCGGATGCCCTGCGCCTGCGCCGGATCGATCTGGATCTGCACCTGATAATTGACGACGCCCTGCTGCACCGTCGCCACCGGGGCCACGACGGCGACCGTGCCGTCGATGCGCCGGTCGGGCAGCGCCTCCAAGGTGAGGGTGACCTGCTGGCCCGGCCGCATCTTGGCGACGTCGGTCTCGTCGACGACGACGTCAACTCGTAGTTGGCGCGTATCGACTAGCGTCACGGCGGCGCGCTCGGTCGTGGCGCCCACCTGCTCCCCCAGATTCGCGCCGGTCGCGGAGACGACACCGGCGAACGGCGCGGTCAGCGTGGCGGCCGCCAGGTTGGCCTGCGCCTGCTTGAGCTGCGCGTCGGCCTGGTCAACCGCCGCCATCGCCACGGCGATGTCCTGGACCGAAGGCCCGTTGCGCTTGGCGTCGAGATTCGCCACCACCTGGTTGTAGGACGCGATCTGCGACTGGACGTCATACTGGTTGTTGACGAGCAGCTTGTCGAGAGCTGCCTGGGCCAGCGCCAATGCCTGCTGCGCGCTCTGCACGTCGTAGTCGGACGGCTTGACGAGCTTCTGTAGAGATGCCTGCGCCTGAACGACTGCCTGCTGCGCGGCCGCCACATCCGCCGGCGAGGGGTTGCGCAATCTATCGAGACCGGCCTGCGCCTGGGTGACGGCTTCCTGCGCGGCCTGTACGTCGAAGGGACTGGGATTCTTGATCTTGTCCAGTTGCGCCTGCGCCTGGTCGACGGCCGCCTGCGCCGCCTGCACGTCCGTCGGCGCAGGATTCCGCACCTTATCCAGCGCCGCCTGGGCGGCGTTCACGACTTCCTGCTGCATGCGGATGTCCCAGTCGGTCGCACCGGAGTTGAGCACCTTGCTCAGGTTGTTCTGCGCCGTCTGGAGGTTGATCAGCGCCGACTTCACGGCGGCGTCGGCCGCCGCGGTCGTCGCCGGACCGCCCGCCTTGCCCACGTTGCCGGCGTTGGCGAGCGCCTTGTCGTAGACCACCTGTGCGTTCTGCACCGCGAGTTGGGCGTTGGCGATGTCCTCCGGCTTCGCCTTGGGCTGATCGAGGAGCTGCGCCAGCTTGGTTTTCTGCTGGTCCAGCTGCGCTTGAGCCGCCGCCAGGTCTTCCGGGCGAGGGTTGAGCAGGGCCTGCAGCTTGATCCTGGACGAGGCGAGCGCTGCCTCGGCACTGCGCACATCCTCGGGACGGGGGTTCAAGAGGGCCTGCAGCTTGGCGTTGGCTGAATCGACCTGGCTCTGCGCTGCGGCGAGATCTTCCGGACGGGGGGTGAGCAGCGCCTGGAGCTTGGCGTTGGCGGCGTCGACCTGCGCCTGCGCCGCGACGACGTCCTCGACGCGCCCACCGGCCAGCGTCTGCTGGAGCTTGATGCGCGCCGACTCCACCTGCGCCTGGGCAGCGGCGACATCCGGGCTCTGAGGCACGGCGCGCGCCTGGTCGAGCTTGACCTTGGCGGCGTCGACCTGCGCCTGGGCGGCTCGAATGTCCTCCGGCTTGCTGCCGGCCTTGGTCTGCTGCAGCTTGGCGACCGCGGCGTTGTAATTGGCCTGCGCCTGCACCAGCGCCACCTGGAGGTCGGCATCGTCGATACGCGCCAGTGGCTGGCCCTCGGCCACCTGGTCGCCGACGCTCACGAGCAGTTGCGCCAGGCGGCCGCCCGCCTTGAAGGCCAGCTTGGACTGTGCCGGGCTGGCTACGCTGCCGGTGGCGCTGACCGTCGACATGATGCTGCCGACCGTGACGTCCGCGGTCGTCACCCGCGCCGCCGCCGCCGGTGGCGGCGCGAAGCGCTGGTAGCCAGCGTAGCCACCGGCAGCGGAGATGACCAACGCGGCGGCCAGGGTCAGGTACTGAGACAGAGTCAACGTGCGCATAGCAGGCCCCTCTGACTACGACAGTCGTGTCGTAGAATCGCCCCAAAGTGTGCCACTGGCCCCTTCGAGCGGCAGCCCGCTAGAAGTCCGGCCGGACTTCTAGGTGGCAGCGAGCGCCTCGGTGGGGGCCACCCTGGCACCGCCCGAACCGATGGGCGTCTCATTCCGGTCGTCATTGTTCGCACTCCTCGCATGGGGCTAGCTTACGCCTTCGGGGGTTAGAGCAGCGTTAGGGGACGGCCTAACAACGCCCTAACGCCGTGACAGCTATAAATAGGGTGATGCGTGTACTCGTGGTGGAGGACGAACGGCTGCTCGCGGACGCCATCGCCGATGGGCTCCGCCGGCAGGCGATGGCGGTGGACGTGGCCTACGACGGCGACGCCGCGCTGGAGCGCTTGGCAGTCAACGACTACGACGTCGTCGTGCTCGACCGCGATCTGCCCATCGTGTCCGGCGACGAGGTCTGCACGACCCTCGTCGATTCCGGCGTCGACACCCGCATTCTCATGCTCACCGCCGCCACCGCGGTGACGCAACGCGTCGCCGGGCTCGGCCTCGGGGCGGATGACTACCTAACCA
>JACQGX010000045.1 GCA_016199265.1 Chloroflexota bacterium
GCTGGCGGTGAGTCCGGCATTCTACCAGCGAATCGCGTTTGGGGGCGGGCTGGCGAGGACGGGCCTGCCGCTCACCGGTGAGGAAAGCCGGGATCACCTTCGCGTCCAGCTCTTTGAGCGCGCCCGGCTCGAGCTCGACACCACGACCGGCCACATCCGCTTCGGCGACATCGGCGTCGAGTATCTCGCCGCCATCGCGGCGAGCTTCGATCCGGTAGAGAATGCCGGCAGCAGCGGCAGCGAGCGGTATTTTGACGAAACCGGCCAGTACGCGCAATTCGGTTTCCTGGCGTACTTCGACCAGATCGATGGGCCATCGACGCTTGGCCCACCATTGAGCCCAGAGCTCGTCGAGAACGAGCGTATCGTCCAGTACTTCGCCAAGGGAAGGTTAGAATGGAACGCCGCGGCTGGACGCGTCGAGGTCGGCCGGCTGGGCGAGGATCTCGCCCGCATCGCCGACAAGCCCTGACCCGTTACTGTCCTCGGGAGTCTGCACTGAGGTAGCCTAGCGTGGAGTGGCGGCAGACGCACTGCCAGATCCGGATACCTCCGACCTCCCCGAGCGAGGGGCGTCCTCACTCGGATCGGGAACTGCGTTCGTGCTATGCTCAGTTCAATGGCGACACCACAGATGCGTCAGGTTCGGCAGCACACCGCACCCGATTGGGTGCGGACCCTTCGTGCACGCGCGCACCGCCCCGTCTCCGTTGCCGATAAGGCCCGCCGCCGCGCCGAGACTGAACGTCTGCTCGCGTTCCGGGATAGCCTGCCCGGCATTGCTCCGGATACAACACTATAGTACGTTGAGGAAGCATGCGACGGGGCCGACGCGCGGCCATGATCGACCCGCCCGAAACCGAATCCACGACGGCCTCCCCGCTCTCGCCGGAAGACACGCTCGTTGACGCCTCCGTGGCCGTCAAATGGCTGCTCCGTTCGCCCGCGGCCGCGCTTCCTGTCCTTCGCCGGCTGACGATCGGGCATCCGTGACGCACTCACGTGAGCAACCAATACATGCGGTGCACCTGCCCGAGCGTGTATGGTGCCAGGAGCCAGAGCTACGCCACCGGTGGCGCGTCGCCCCGTCTTGATAAGTTGTGGTCTCCCTCCACCGGTGGCGCCGCGCCGGCACGAATGTGCGCCGCGAGGCGCGTCAGGTGGACTTCGATCCCGACGTCCACAGTAGGCCCTCGCCCTTCCAGGACGTGGTGGATTTCGGCGTTGCGGCGCCCGAGCCGTGGACGGTGTTCCCGGTGCTGGCGCCGCAGGTGGGCCGCCGGGTGCTGGTGTTCAATCCCGCGACCGAGGGCCTCGGCTGGCTCGACGTCGCGGGCGTGGGGCCGGCGGCGGGGCCGTAGAGGCCGGAGCGAGCGAGATGCCTGCGTTACGTCGACGGCGTGCGGCGCTCGGTGGAGGGCACTTCGGTCCCCTCGGCCGGTTCTAAACCGGCGCCGAGCGGGCGCGCGACCGTGCCGGCGATCGCCAGGATGTGGTCGTCGGCGGTGATGAGCGGCACCCCGCGCTCCTCGGCAAGGGCGACGTAGCACGCGTCGTACGCGGTGAGCCCCTGTGTCGTCCAGTAGGCGACGCGCCCAAGGCTCGGCTCCTGGACGGCAAAGCCAAACTGGCCGAGGGCGACCGCCAGCGCCGCCACGCGCTCGGCGTCCCAGCGCAAGCGCCGGGCGGCGATGTTGACGATCTCCAGGAAGAGGAGCGACGGCACCGTGACGAATAACATACCCGCTCTGAAAAGACGCTCCCAGGCCTGGGCGGCTGCAAGCTGCTGCTCGCCCTCCGCCTTGAGCCACTTCAAGACGACCGAGGCGTCGAGCACGGCTTCGTCCGTCATCGCCGGGAATCGCGGTCCGCCCTAATGAGCGCCGTGGAGTCCTCGCCACTTTGGCCCTCGAACAGGTGCTTGGCGCGGTCCAGCGCCCGATGCACTGCGGGATCGGCGCCGGGCCCCAGCGGGCCGCCCAGACGCTGGGCGGCGACCTCGGCGATCAGCGCGCTCCGGCTGACCTGCCGCTTCGCCGCCTCCGCATCAATGCGCCGCAGCACGCGAGGATCGAGCGAGATCAGCACTTTGGTCATGGTCAAAGTATATCCGGATATCCTGGCACTCATCCAGCCAAGACGGCAAGGGGCAGGGCGGGTGCAAGCAGCGCCTCGCACAACAGCACGGCGCGTGGCGCAGTCAGGCGAGCGATGGGATCACCCACGCAGCGCCGCCACGTCGCCTACGACGATGCGCTGGCGGCCGAGCCGGACGATGCCGCGGCGGTGTGCTTGGCGACGGCGGCCTGCATTGTAGAATATTTGTCTTATCTCCCGCGCCGCCGCATCGTCCCGTTGGCCGGTGGGTTGGCGAGGTTGCCCGCGCGGAAGGTACGCTGGTGCCATCACATCGGGAGTGCGAGAAGGTGTCACAGGTCGACGAATACCGGACCGAGTCCGGCAAGGGACTGCGGATCAAATCGGTCGAGGCGTTCACGCTGCTGGTGCCGACGACGCCGCGCTCGACGGCGTGGAACTTCGCGCGGATCACGACCGAGGAGGGCATCGTCGGTCTCGGCGAGGGCATCGGCACGCCGGCGCCCGTCTGCGCGGCGATCGAGTGGCTCGGCAGCAACCTGGCCGGCGAGACGGCGTGGGACGTCGAGCGGCTGTGGGTGGCGCTGTACCGAGCCACCGAGTTCACGCGCAGCGGCGTCAACCAGGCCGCGATCTCGGCGATCGACATCGCCCTCTGGGACATCCTCGGCAAGCGCACCGGCCTGCCGGTGTACGCGCTGCTGGGTGGCAAGGTCAACCGGCGCATCCCCATCTACCACCATCCGTGGGATGGCGTCGCCTCGGTGCACGAGGCGTTCCGGGATGGCCGGCGGCCGGAGGGCTACATCGCCGCCACCCGGGAGCTGGTAGCCCAGGGCATCATCGCCGGCAAGCTGGACCCGTTCCCGCGCGAGCCGGGGTTCAACCGGGAGATTTCCCCCGAAGCGCTCGAGCTCGCCGTCGACGTCGTGCGCCAGATCAGGGAAGGTGGCCCGTCGTTCCGGATCATGGTCGAGCTGCACGCCCGATTCAACGTCGCCTCCGCCGTGCGGATCGCCAAGGCGCTCGAGCCCTACAACCCGTTCTGGCTCGAAGAGCCGGTGCCGCCCGAGAACGTGCCGGAGACGCGCGAGGTGCAGTTGGCGACGCATCTGCCCATCGCCACCGGTGAGCGCCTGTTCAGCCGGCACGACTTCCGCACCCTGCTCGAGGCCCGGGCCTGCCGCATCATCCAGCCGGACGTGGCGCACGTCGGCGGGATCACCGAGCTGCGCAAGGTGGCCGCCATGGCCGACGCCTACTACGTGACCTTCTGCCCGCACGAGTACAACGGCCCTGTCACGCTGCTGGCCGGCGCCCACGTGGGAACGGCCAGCCCCAATCTGCTGATGCACGAGTACCACCTCCAGCTCAAGGGCGTGCTCGAGGAGGTGCTGGTGGGCGGATACTCCTACGATCCGCAGTTCTTCGACGTGCCCGACGCGCCTGGACTCGGCATCCACTTCTCCGACGAGTTCATCCACGAGCACCGCATCGATCCGCTCACCTGGGGCGGCGGTCGTGCGATCAGGACACGCTAACGCAGAGCCTACTCGAAACCCGCGGGTCGTGCTCCTTCGCACTTTGCACTTTGCACTTTGCACTCGGTGCACGCGCCGCTTGGCCGCGTCACGCTACCTGGGTCGCCGTTCGGCGGGGATGTCGAAGTAGTCCCACAGATTGGCGTGGGGCGGCGTGCGGTCCACCGGCGTGTTGCCGGCGCGCTCGAAGGCGATACCCATCGGCGCCGGGAGGAGATCTTCCTGGCGGGCGTTGTGCTCGGTGCCACCCCAGCGCTCTCCCACCGCCAGCAGGTCGAAGCGCTCGAACTGCTGCGACTTGGTGTCGTAGACGAGATCGCCGAGTAACCGGCAGTCGTAGCCGCGCGCCAGCCCGTCCCACTTCTGGCGGAAGGGCCGGATGGCCCAGGCACCCTCCTGCTGGTTGAGTACGGCGCCCTCCAGCCGTAGGTAGACTCGTGTGTCCTCGACCGCGGTCACCTCGACCGAGATGCGGGCGTGGCGCACGTGGTCCTCGCGCCAGGGAGGCGTCTCGCCGCGCACGCTGTCGAGCAGGTGAAAGCGCGCCAGGCGCCGGACGATCGGCCAGGGCAGGTCGACCCGTTCGCCACGCCGCGGCACCGACGGGAGGAAGAGGGGCATCTCGGCCTTGGTGAACCAGGCGTAATCGAAGTTGATCGCGTCGGGCCGCGCCTGCGGGATGGGGTGGCTGGCGGGGCGCGGCAGATCGCGCATCGTCTGCTTCAGCACGAGACCATCCTCGGGGTAGAAGCTCGGGTACCGGGGATCGCGCTCATACGGCGCGGGGACGGCGTCGGTGCCGCCGACCGACGACGCATCACTCCCGCGCCGGAGTGACCGCCAGCGCTCGAGCGCCTGTGCCATCATGGCGCGCATCTTGTCCGCCTCGCGGGTGTTGATCGAGGCAAGCAGGTGGCCGCCGGCGGTGAAGGCGTACTGGCCTTGGCGGGTGGCGCTGGGCACGGTGCGCCCGCCGTAGTGGCCCTGTTCCGCCACCAGCCGGAAGAACTCGCCCTTGGCGTCGCGCTGCGTCTGCAACGGCGAGCAGTTTTCGGCCACGGGGATGAACGCCTCGGTGGCCAGCCGGATCACCTCCGGATCCGCGAAGGCAAGCGCACGGCTCGC
Source organism: Chloroflexota bacterium (assembly GCA_016199265.1). Taxonomy (GTDB): domain Bacteria; phylum Chloroflexota; class UBA11872; order UBA12225; family UBA12225; genus JACQGX01. The sequence goes on from JACQGX010000045.1 coordinate 4,764, forward strand.
CACGCCATTGTTTCAGACACAGCCCAGTGGATTGCCGTTCATCGCCCAAAGGAAGATGGGCTTGTTCTCGTCGGCCGCTAGTTTGCGCGCTTCCCAGAGGTCGGTCTGCCAGGGGATCGTGGCCCACCGCTGCTCTTCCGGCTTCGCGCGGATGAGGTCCAGTGTGGCCCTGAATCGGGCTGGATCGATCGCGGGGGCCTGCGGTGCCTCCCGCAGGAGCACACGTAGCAGCTCGGACCCGGCCACTTGAGTTGCCGGCGCTGTGCCGGGCGAGGCAGGTGTCGTTGACATAGGTGGAGGTCCCAAGGATACCCCCGCCCAGAGCACCCATGGCTGCCGAACTAGGTCTGTTCCTCCACTCTCCTGGGGGCAGGGTTCGCTGGCCAGCGAGACGAAAGGGAATCAAGTGCCACCCCGAGCCACCACTTCTAGCGGAAAGAACTGGCCCCACTGACCCACCCACGGCCGCTGCATATCGTCGATGAGCCGACACTCATGCAGAGAACCGTCAAGGTCGAGCCGGTCGATCTGCGAGGGAAACGTCACCACGTCTCAGTATGCGCGGCTGAGCCGGGCCTCCTCCCCGAGGCGGGCAAGCTTGTGCGGGTTCGAGATCGCGTAGATCCGGCTGATCCGGCCGTTCTCCACGGTCAGGCTGACCGCGGCGTGGACCTCGCCGACGATGTCCATCCGGACACCGGGCGCGCCGTTGAGCCACACCGTTGAGAACTCTGCGCCCGGTGCGGCCGTGGCGAGGGCCGCGAAGGCCCGACCCACCCGATCGTGCCCCACCAGCGGCTTGCGGGCCGCCGGAGCGAGGCCGCCGCCGTCGGCGACCGCCACCACATCGGGCGCGAGCACGTCGAGGAGGTCCTGCAGGTCGCCGCCCCGGATGGCGGCGAGGAACCGCTCCACGACCTGTTCCTGCTGCGTGCGACTGACCTGCATCCGTGGGCGGCGGGCGGCGACGTGCTCCCGGGCGCGGTGCGCGATCTTTCGCACCGCCGCGGACGTCTTGCCGATGGCCTCGGCAATCTCGTCGTACGGGGCCTCGAAGACCTCGCGCAGCACGAACACCGCCCGCTCGGTCGGGCCGAGCGTCTCCAGCACGGTGAGCATCGCGATCGAGACGCTCTCCGCGAGCTCCACGTCCTCGGCCACGTCGGGGCTGGTCAGCAGCGGTTCGGGCAGCCACTCGCCGACGTACTCCTCCCGGCGGCGGGACAGGGTGCGCAGCCGGTCGAGCGCTCTGCGGGTGACGATCCGGACCAGGTAGGCGCGCGGGTCCCGCACCTCCCTCTGGTCGACGTCCGCCCACCGCAGCCAGGCCTCCTGCACCACGTCCTCGGCGTCGGCGGCCGAGCCGAGCATCTCGTAGGCGACGGTGAACAGCAGGCTGCGATGGGTGACGAACGGGTCGTCGCTCATGCCGCCTATGCCGCGGAGGCTGCGTCCGCCGACGGGGTGGCAAGCGGCCGCAGGCCGCAGGCCGCCGAGAACCCCTGCGACCGGATGCCGAGTGCGACGTTGGTCCGGGCGGTGAGATTCATCCCGGCGATCCTGGCGGTCAGCTCCACCAGCGCCGGTGCCCCCAGCTCCTCGAGCAGCGCGGCCGACATCGCGTCGGTGACCGCCGGCGGGGTCTGGCTCATCGCCTCGGCGTACTCCATCACTCTCCGCTCCACGGGAGTGAAGGCGTCGGACTCCCGCCACCGCGGCACCTCCCGTGCCTTCGCCTCGCCGAGACCCCGGTTGTGTGCCATGAAGTAGCCGAGATCCAGGCAGAAGCTGCAGCCGACCGTGCCTGCCGCGGCCATGGCCGCGAACGCCGCCAGCTTCGGGTCGAGCCGGTCCCACTTGTCGGCCTTGCGGCCGAATCCCATCAGGTCCTTTAACACAGCCGGGTAGTGCCACATCACCCCGACCGCGTCCGGTACGGCGCCGAACATCCTGCGGGTCATCATCTTCACCAGTCCCCCGTAAATGCCGGTGATCTCGGTCTTGGGGACCCGGGTGTTGCTGGTCATCGTCGTCCTCCTGTCGTCGGTGATTCGACATGAAGACGCCAGACAACGGAGTCTTGTGACACATCTGGACCGTCACTCTGCAAGCGGTGGCAGTGGGCAGTCGAAGGGTCCGTCGACGGAGCCGCGATGGCCTTCGACGGACCGGATTTCCAGTCCTGCACCCCGGGCGACAGCCTTCGACTGCTCGACGCCTACGACGTGCCACTTGTCGGCAAGCACGCGGTGGCCGTCGGCCGTAGCCCAATCCCCGGCAAGCCGATTCCGGGTTAGAGGCAGCTGGGTCTGCTTGGCGCTCCAGAGCCATCGCCGCGCCTTGGTGCGCCGTCGACCCAGGCCAGATGAGACGCGGGCCGCCTTGCCCGTGTTCC